>JANMRV010000355.1:0-8838 GCA_031388685.1 Planctomycetota bacterium | reverse complement strand
TGAACCGGCAACGGCGCTGTGAGAGACACGGCGGCAAAAGGGTGGACAGGTGCCAGGCACCAGACACGCGGCAATTGGTCGGCGCCAAAGTACGGTGCCAGGCACCTCTCCACCCTTTTGCGGCCGAGCAACGGCGCTGTGAAAGGCCCGGCCGCGTCGAGCTGAACCGGCAACGGCGATGTGAGAGACACGGCGGCAAAAGGGTGGACAGGTGCCAGGCACCAACAAGTCGAGCGGCCGTGTCAGGATCACGGCCGCTCGATTGCCTTGGTGCCGTGTCAGGAGCACGGCCCTCAGCTCAGGTGCGGACAGAAGTCACCTCCCGCTCCCACACACTTCCAAATATGTCCTTTTACAGATGTGTTTCGATAGTTTCCGTCGCCGACCCCTTGGCGCTCTGCCAGTAGGACAAGAAAAACGCCACTGTTTCCACCGCCCACAACCCCAGGAGGATGGAGGCACAGATTGCCAAAATACTCATGTGGACGGTCTGCTCCGAATTGCAGTGTTGGAAAAGCGTTCCCCTAGAGGTAATCGGTAAGGCATACGACGATCCGCCGTCGGACATGCTTCTTAGACGAAGATCCTCACGAAGTTTCTCCTAGCTTCTCGGAAGTGGGTCTGAAAATGCGCCAACCCGCCACCGGAGCCCGCGCCGATGGTCGCAGGTTCCTATGGACCAATTCGCAGAGACCGGGAAAGACGCGGAATTTACGCAGCAAACCTCGAGCGCGCCGGCTGAGGGCCGCGCTCGCGCGCAGATCTGGCGCACGCGCGCGTTGGATCGATTCGCAGCCGGCGATCTGGCCGCTCTCGTGGCTGGAATCTCCGCGCGAGCCATCGGCGCGGGAATTCCAGACTTCAAGGAAACGGCGTTGCTCGGCTATTCGCGCGCGACAGCTCCTGAGTTGGCGTCAGCATTGGGAATTCCTTTGCGAGCCGCACTGCGCATCGCGTGTGCCTTCGAATTAGGCCGTCGTGCCGCCGCGAGCACTGGGTTTTCGCGGGCTCCGGTTCGCACTCCGCGCGACGCCTTCGAACTCGTGCACGATCTCTTGCATGGACGAGACCGCGAGACGGTCGTCGCGCTCTACCTCGACGGGCGTCATCGGCTCCTGCAACGACATGAAGTTTCGATCGGTACCGCCACGGCATCTCTGATCCACCCGCGCGAGGTCTTCGGCCCGGCTCTGCGCTCGGGCGCCTGCGCCGTGGTCATCGCCCACAACCACCCCAGCGGTGATCCCGAACCGTCCGCCGAGGACCATGGCGTCACGGAGCGTCTGCTTGCCGCGGGCGAGCTCGTCGGCGTGCCCCTGCTCGATCACATCGTGGTCGGCGGATCAGCCTTCGTGTCGCTGCGCGGGCGCGGGTCCTGGGCCTCGGTCGCCCATCGCCAGCCGGGGTCGTAGAGCCGCTGCGCCAGGGTGGCGACCGCCGCTTCCACGGCCGTCTCGATTCGCAACACATGCGGTCCGAGGGCCACGGGCGCCGCGAAATCTAGGCTTCGGAGTTCCTGCTCGTCGAAGCCACCTTCAGGGCCGGCGATCACCACGATCGTCGTGTCTGCCCTCTCGGCTCCCCATTGAAGCAGCGTCTGAGGTGCGCCGGGGTCCAGCAGGACCGAGCGCGCCTGGGAGAGCAGCGAGCGCAACTCCGCGGGCCGCGCGGTCGGATGGATTTTCGGCAACCAGGATCGCCGCGACTGCTTGCACGCTTCACGGCAGGCACGCAGCAGGTTTTCGGCTCGGTTTTCGGCGCTCTCCCGTGCAAAGCCTTGGTTGCGCGCGCAGCTCAGCGGCCGGAAGGCCGCGATTCCAAGCTGCGTGAGGCAGTCGAGCATCTCCTCGGCGCGCGAGCCCTTGGGCAGGGGAGCGGCGACCTCGATCCGAGGCAGTGGGGCGCCGGGAGTTCCCGGTTCGGGCTCGCGCAGGACCTCGCCATCGCGCGCCAACTCGAGCTTCCCTCGAGTCACCCGGCGAACCATCAATGGATGTACGCCCCCACGGCCATCGAGGCCGAGGATGCGATCGCCCTCGCGCACTCTCAGGACGCCCGCGGCATGCCGCTGCTCCTCCGGCCGCAGATTGGGCTCGTCGACTTCGGGATCGTCGAGGAAGAATCGACGCAGGCTCGGGGTTGGTTCCACGGCGCTGAGTCTGCCCGCCCCACCTGCCCCGGGGAAGTGCGAACGATTCGTTCGGCATGCGCAGTTGTCGCGGCCCGGACGGGGGGTATCCTCTGCCGTCCCGCGCCCTGGTGCGGGGGCCAGCGCGGTAACCTCGGGCGCCCCATCGGGTAAGCCAGGGACCGGTCCGCACGGCCCCGCGCCCTTTGGTTTCGGCGCCAATTCCTCCAACGACCCACCTGCTCGGACGTCTCCTCGAATGACCCATCGCTACGCGCTCCGCTTCGAAGACGGAGACCGGCGGGGTGAGATCGTGGCCCTGACCGGCTCGACGACGACCTTCGGCCGCAAACCTGGAAACAGCGTCCAAGTGCTCGATCCGTCGATCTCCGGCAAGCACGCCGAGGTCGTGATCGACGGCGAAGGCGCACTGCTGCGCGACCTCGGTTCGACCAACGGCACGCGCGTCAACGGCGAGCGCATCTCCGAGCGCCGCTTGAAGCTCGGTGACCGCGTGATGCTCGGGTCCATTGATCTGGTCTTCGTCGATCCCACGGCGCTCGAGGCTCCGGCATCGGAAAACGATATCGGATTCGAACTCGAGGCCGATGAACCGGCGCCGGCGCGCGGCTCACCCCGGCCTTCGATCGAGGCGACCTCGATCGTGAATTCGCTGAAAACACCCGTCGCCGATTCCAACGAGGCGGTGCGATCCATCGGAGCGGAGAAGCTCGCCAGGTCGGGCAAGAAGTCGGCGGTTGCGATGATTGGATTGTTCGTACTCGCCGCCGGAGCCGCTGCTGCCTGGTGGTTCACCAGCGGCAAGGCCAGCTCTGGAACGGCCGCGCGCGAACAGCCCGTCAGCGCGGTCCCAGGCAATCTGCTGGCCGATGGCTACTCCTTCGAAGGCTCGGAACTTCCGGACGGCTGGGCGAACGCGGCCACGGCGTCGGCGCCCTTCGAAACCAGTCGCGCGGCGAGCGCGAGCGGGCGTCAAGGATTGTCGGCCGATCTTGGCGCCTCCGCCGACGCGGAACTGATTTCCGTGGCCGTCGCCGCGGGCAAGACCATGAAGCTCGCCTGCCAGCTGGCCACCCGCGGCCAGGTCGACGTGCGCGCGGGGCTGCGTTTCGAATCCAGTGCGGGCAGCTACCTTCCGGTCGAGGCCTGGGGCGCGTGGAAATCGCAGTCGGCTTCGGGCGAGGGCTCGCTCGAGCTGTTCGAACTCGAGGCCGGCGCGCCGCCCTGTTACGACCGCTGTCGCGTCGTGATCGCGGCGCGCAGTTCGTCCGCAGCGGGCCAGGCCCTGGTCGACGACGTTTCGATCGTCGCCGGCGCGAACGCGACGATGCGTACGGTGAAACACGACGACGTGGAAATCGTGCTGCTCGGCGAGCCTGTCCAGGCTGGACTCCTGTTCAAGATCGACCATCCGCTGCTGAGCGGCATGCGCTTCGCGGCTTCCGACGGCGCCGCTTCGACACTCACGGCCGAAGTCGATCCGCTGGGGATGAAGATCGCCGCAAGCAGCAGCGCGGCGAAGCTCGAGTTCGCGGCTGAGACGCTCACTGCCGCGGGCGGCATCGCGACCACCGGGCGCGAAGGCTTCAAGACCCACCAGGCGCAGTTCGAGCGCGTGGACGTCGAGAGCGTCTTGCTCGGCGCCGGCCGCGAGCTCGTGCGGCTCCACTTCGATCCGCCGGTCGTCTTGCGCGGGCGCCCCGCCGCGGGTTCGAGCGGAGCCTGTTTCCTGTTGGAGGCCGTCGGCGCGTCGCGCGCGCTCATTCAAGTCAGCTTCAACGACGAACGCGTTTCCGCCGAGGCGCTGGCCCGAAGTGCGCGCGAGGCGCAGCGCGCGGGCGATCCCGCGGCGGTGATCGCGCTATGGAGCCGGCTGATCAACGAGCATCCGATCGACGCCACGATGATCGCCGAAGCTGAAGCTGAACGCGCCAAGGCGCTCTCCGCGGGCCTGGCCGAAGTTGCCGCCGTGCGCGGCGACGTCGAACGCGCGCGCTTCTTCCGCTTGCTCGCGCTGTTCAAGGAATGCCGCGCGAAGTCGCTGAAGATCGCGAAGTCCTACGCGGGCACCGAAGCAGAAGCCGGTGCGCGCGCCCTGGCCGAGAGCGTCGAGAAGGACATCGAACTCTTGATGCGCGATCTCGACAAACTCGAAGCGCGCCGCCTGGCCGAGATCCACGCGGCCTTGACGGCGACGAAGCAGACGCGCCTGGCCGAGCGCGTAGCGGAGGAACTGAAGTCGCACTTCAAGGTCAGCGATCCCGCGTCACTGACGGCGCCGTCCAAGGTCACGGAGCAATAGATGGCACGCACCGTCACAGGCGTCGACATCGGCACGCGCGCGAACAAGTTTCTGCGCGGTTCCTACAAGGGCAACACCTTCCACGTCAGCGCGTTTTCGTACGTCGAGCACGCGCCGGCGGAGCTTGCCGGCGCCTGGAATCTGGGCGAGCCGACGTTCAAGCCCGAGGACGCGCGCGTCGGCGTGACCGGCCGCGACGTGAATCTGCGTTACACGCGCGTGCCGCAGGTTCCCGACTGGCAGCTCAAGAAATTGATGCGCTTCGAAGTCGAGGAGATCGGCGGCCAGTCGGGCGCCGAAGTCGCCAGTGACTTCAACGTCCTGCCGGCGCAGGCGGAAAACGAAGGCGAGGACGTTGTGCTGCTCGCCATGGCGCGCGAGTCGCTGCTCGGGACGCACCAGGCCGGACTGGCGAAAGCCGGCGGGAAACTGGACGCCTTCTCGCCCAACGCGCTGGCCTTGTACAACGCCTGGCTGCGCTACGGCGTGATCGAAGACGACACCATTCTCCTGGCGAACATCGGCCACGAGAACGTCGACGTGATCCTGGTGCGCGGGGCGGATCTCTTGTTCGCGCGCAATCTGACCGGCGGCTCGAAGTTGTTCGACGACGCGCTGGCCGAGCGCTTCGGCGTGTCCGCCGCGAAGGCCGAGGATCTCAAGCGCAAGATCGTCGACCTGACGCCGGGCGTCATGCCGAAGGATCCCATGGCCGAAAAGGCCGCGCGCGCCGCGTCGGCGCCTGCGGGTTCACTGCTCTCGCTGCTCCAGTCGACGGTCATGTTCTGCAAGAGCCAGGTCAAGCTCACCAGCCTGCGCGTCGATCGCGTGCTCTTGTGCGGCGGCGGCGCTGCGCTCAAGGGCCTGCCGAAATTCCTGTCGAACGGCATGAATGTGCCGGTCGACGTGTTCGATCCGTTCCGCGTGGTCGAAACCGGGGGCCTTGACGCCGCAGGCGCTGCGCTCCTGGAGGACCATCGGCTCGAGTCGGTGATCGCGCTAGGACTCGCGACCATGGCTTCGGATCCCGATGCGTACTCGGTCGAGATCCTGCCGCGCAGCCTGCGCAAGCGGCGCGAATTCATGGGCGGCACGCTGTGGATGATCGTCGCGGCCGCTATCGCGATCGTCTACCTGGGTTGGTACGGCTTCACGACGCAGCAAAAACTCAGCGCGACGCGCACGCTGGTCGCGACGCTCGAGAGCAGAGTGCGGCGCGCGAATGACATCGACCGCGAAGCGCGCGAGTTGATCCTGACGAATCAGAAGCTCTCGGCCGAGGCCTTCCAACTTCAGTCGGTTGCCGGGGCTGGCGAGCAACTCGCGCGCAGCCTGTGGGCGATCGGCGAGACGATTCCCTCCGACTTCTGGCTTGCGGCGCTCTCCAGCGACCGGCGCTTCAACGAGAACCTGCGCGTCCTGCGCGGGGAAGATCGTCCGATCCTGCACATCGAGGGCCGCTCGCGCGAAGGCACCGCTTCACCCGCGCAGCTGTTCGCGTCCTTCATCTCCGGCATCTCGCAACGGCTCTCTGGCGGGCTCGCGCTCGCGCAAAATCCCAGCCCCTCCTTCGACAAGTTCACGCTCGATATGACGCTGTTCGCACCGCCGCCGCCGCCTGCCCCCAGCGCCGAGGGAGCCGGCAAGTAGCCATGGACCTCAACGATTTTTGGCAGGAGAACAAACGCTTCGTGCTCATGACAAGCGGTGGTGTGCTCGTATTTTTCACGGGTGTCGTATTGATCAAGAACATGTTCGGCTCGGAGCTCGCCGACCAGGAACGCCGCAAGCTGAAGGCCGACAGCACGCTCGTCGGGCTGCTCTATCCGCAATCGGATCTGGACTTGCTGCGCGCCGAAAATCAGAAGCTCGTCGCTGCCCAGGCGGCGCTCGCCAAGGCCAGCGCGTTCGAGGCGCGACCCGCATACGCACCCAATTCCGGTTCGCTCGCCAATCGTTACTTCGAAGTCGTCGCCGCCACGCGCGACGAACTGCTGCCCGCGGCCGGCCGCGCGGGAATCCCGGTGCCCGAGAACCTCGGGCTGCCGGCGCTCGCGCCGACGAAGGACGCGCACATCGCGCGCTACCTCGACGGCCTCGACGTGATCGATCGCACGCTGCGCCTCTGCTTCGAAGCCGGCCTTGGACGCGTCGAGGGCATCGACATCAAACTCGACCCGAGTCTGCTCGCGGGCAAGCCGCTGGAAGGCCTGGAAAAGACGCTGATCACGTTCAAGCTGCGCGGCAATGCCACGTCGCTGACGCGTCTGGTGTTGCTACTCGAGCGTTCCGCTGAAAAGCGTGTCGCAGTGCTCGAGAAGGCCGAGTTCCTGGCCGGCGGCGCGCGCGAGGATGACGCGCGGCTGGAATTGACCCTGGCTGCGCTGCGCCTGCATGAGTCGAAGGAGAAGAAGTGAGCCTGCGCAAAGAACCCCTGGTGCTCTGCGCGACTCTGCTTGGAGTCGGGCTGATGGTCTACACGGGACTGCCCTCCAAGACGCGCACGGCGCCGCGGCGCGGCACAAAGCCCGACCTCGAAGTGCAGCGCATCCCCGACGTGAGCCTGGCGACGCCGGCCGCGCGCGATCTGGGCAAGCTCTCTCGCGATCTTTTCTCGCCTCCGCGCGACACGCATCCCTTGCCGCTGCTCGACATCGACACGCCGCCGAATGGGCCGCTTACGGCCGTGTTTCCGCCGCCGATGCCCGGCCCGCGGCCCGCGCAGTACGGCAAGCTCCTGCGCGCGAGTGCGATGCCGGTTCCTGTGGCAGGTCTGTTCGCGACCGATGTGGCGAGCGCGGCGGAATTGTCCACCGATCAGGAAGCGCCCGCCGCGAACGCGGTTGCCGGCCTTGGCTACGTGGGCGACAGGAAGAAACCCGCCGCGGCCAAGGACCAGGACGCGCTGACCTCCGAACAGCGCGCGGCACAGCTCGCGGGCTACAAGCGACTCTACGACTGGCTGCGCATCGACGACAACGCGCCGCGTTTCGGCCAGATCCGCAACAAGGACAAGTTTGCGCTGAAGAATCGCGCCGAGGAGGCTGTCATCTTCCTCGAACTCGATCCCGTGACGGGTCTGGAGAAGTTCCCGGGCAATCCGCCGATTCCCTACGAGAGAGCGCGCGTCAACGAATTTCATTTCGCCGAGACGATCGCGAACAAGATCCAGGAGCGCCGTCGCGAGTTCGGCGACAAGGTCACGCCGGGCCAATATCCGTCGCTGATGAACTTCGCCGACGAGTGCGTGCAGAGCCGCAATGAGGCCGCCGAAGCCTTGCAGATCGCGATCGAGATGTACCGTCTCGCCGACACGGTCTCGCCGAACGACCCCGCGCCGCACCTGGGCCTGGCGCGCTGCTTCGAACTCGGATTCGACTTCGAAGCGGCCTACGCTGAACTCGAAACGGTGCTCCGGAAATACGAGAATTCGCCCGAGGCGGCGGTGCGCATGGGCGAACTCGAAGCGCGCCTGCGGCTGTTCGACAGCGCCGAGAAGCGTTTCGAGGATGCGCTGCGCGGAGCCCAGCAGAACTTCGCGGGCCAGTCGGCCTTCGGCCGTTTTTTGCTCGCGCGCGGCCGCGTGGAAGAGGCGCTCTTGCACCTGGAACTTGCGCACCGCTACGAGCCGCCCGCGGAGTACCAGGCCCTGCGATTGGACGTGCGCCTGGAGCTTGCCGCGGCCCGTTTCGCCAATGGCAAGCTCGACGGCAACGACGGCGCGGGGGCGATGTACGACTCGGCCCTGTCGATCGAAGCCAAGGATCCGCGCGCGCTGGCCGGCAAGCTCGCTATCGCGGCGGTCAAGCGCGGCGCGGCCGACGATTCGATGCTGCTCGGACGCGACCAGGCCGGATTCGAGATGTTGCTCGCGCAAGGTCTGCTCGAGATCCGCGCCACGCAGTGGACGGCCGCGCGCGACAGTCTGCTCGCGGCGGCCGACGCGGATCCGCTGCGCGCCTACGGCGCCTGGCGCGCGCTGTCCTGGCTCGCGGAAGTGACCGGCTATCAGGCCGAAGCCATGCGCTTCGTCGAACTGGCGCTCGAAGCCGCGCCGGACGATGCCTGGTCGCTCTATCAGCACGGCCGCCTGCTCTTCCAGCGCGATGATCCCGAGGGTGCGGCGCGCGAATTCAAGGCGGCGCTGGATCGCGAACTGGCCTTCACCGATGCGATCGCGGGCCTGGCTGTGATCGCCGCAAGCCAGAACAACCTCGCGGACGCCGACATGTACTTCGGCCGGGCGCTCGAGTTGGAACCCACGCGCGCCGAACTGGAAGGGCGCCGCGGCTACAACTATCTGCTGCTCAACGACGTCGCGCGCGCGGAGGCTTGCTTCAAGCGCTCCCAGGAACTGAACGGCGACGAACCCGGCGCGCGCGCGGGC
>JANMRV010000167.1:0-6854 GCA_031388685.1 Planctomycetota bacterium | reverse complement strand
TGGATTTCGCGCAGCCGCGCCGAAATCTCGAGGCCCCCGATCCTGACCTTGTCCCTTGGCGCGGGCAGGATGCCCGAGAGCATCGAGACCAGCGTGGTCTTGCCGGATCCGTTGGGGCCGAGCAGCCCGAACAGGCAGCCTTCGCGCACCGAGAGCGAGAACTCGCTCAGGGCATTCGTGGCGCTGCCCGGATAGCGAAAACTCAGCCGGTCGATCTCGATGGCGGGCCTGCTCACGGCGTGAACCTCCGGCGTCGAGCGGGCCTCGCAGGGTTCGTCGAGACCGGACGGTGACGAGCGGGGAGCGGTTCTCTGGACAAGGGCGGGGAGTCTATTCCCCGCCACCTTGACGCGGCAAGGCGGGCGGTCCTTCGCTACCCCCCTACACGACGGATATCCTGTGCAGCGCGATCCCAGCCGCCTCGCTGGCGCTGGCAAAGTTTCTCGCCACCGTCGGACCTTGGCTGCGGCGGGCTCTGGCCAACCGCCTCCGTGCTACCCCCCCTGCGCCAGACCCCAACCAAGGGCGCGACTCCCGGCTCGAGACGATTCAAAGGCGCGTGCGATCGAGGATTTCCGACCATGACAGTCTTGCAGCGCCAGGCTTGGCGCATTCCTAAGCCCGGCGATCTGGCCCAGCTGCGACTTGGTGACGAAACCTTGCCACCACTCGCTGTCGATGCCGTACGCGTCAAGGTACGCGCGATCGGACTCAACTTCGCGGACATCCTGGCGTTGACCGGCATGTACTCGGCCGCGCCCCCCGGCAGTTTTGTTCCGGGACTCGAGCTGGCTGGGGTCGTCAGCGCAATCGGCTCGCCGGTCAGCTCCTTTCGCCTTGGTCAATCGGTGATGGGTTCGGTGCGATTTGGCGCGTACGCCAGCGTCGTCGACGTCGCAGAGGATCGGCTGCAACTCTTGCCCGCGAATTGGAGCTTCGCAGAGGGCGCCGCGTTCTTTGTCCAGACATTCGCTGCCTGGTACGGGATCCACCATCTTGGCAATGGCAAGGCCGGTCAGCGGGCCTTGATCCATTCCGCGGCCGGCGGTGTCGGGTTGCAGGCGATGCGGATCTGTCGTGCGCTTGGCATAGAGACCATTGGAACGGTTGGCAGTGCCGAAAAGATCGATTTTTTGCGCGAACAAGGCTTTCACGAAGTGCTGATCCGTGAGCCGAATTTTGCCGCGCAGCTGAAGCGCGAGCTGAGAGGCCGATCGTTACAACTTGTCCTGGATGCTGTCGGTGGCAAGGTCCAAGAAGCATCGTTCAAGGAACTCGCGCCGATGGGTCGCATGGTCGTGTACGGCGCTACGGTTTTTGCCCCTGGCAAGCGCAAGATGCGGCGATTCCACATGCTGCTGGAGTACCTACGCCGACCGCGCTACGACACGCTGACCATGTTCAGCGCAAACCGATCCTTGCTCGCATTCAACCTGATCTACCTGTGGGAACAGCGCGAGTTTTTTGATGGCATGCTCCGCGAGCTCGAAAAATTGAACTTGCCGGCGCCGCATGTTGGTTGTGAGTTTGAATTCTCCAAGGCGCCCGCTGCCTTGGAATATCTTCGCAGTCGAAAATCGGTCGGCAAGGTCGTGTTGACGGTGGCTTGATCGCCGCGCAGAAGGCGGCCCGCGGTTCGCGTCCGAGCTCGAGCGCGGCCTAGATCGATCCAACCAGCGTCAGCCTATTCATCACGACCATCTCGGCCTTCCTGCCCCAGGCGTCGGACCTCGCCGCTGTTACGTCGCCAGCTTCCGCCAGGCCGCGCTACGCGCCTTTTTCAGCGGGCTGCTGGGGCGGACTTTGGGCCCAAAAGTCGAAAAAATTGAACCAGTTCTCGGGTGCCTGCCGAGCGTGATGTTCGACACGATCGGCGTAGCGCTGCACCCAAAGCCCTAGCGCCTCGTCGCGAGAACGGCGCGGCAACTCGATGCAGTCGGCGAAACGTTCGCAGTGAAGTTCGTAGCGGTTGGGCGCCCGATAGAGGCCGAACACGAGATACACCGGGCAGCGCAGGATGGATGCCAGCAAGAACGGACCACCGGCAAAGGGCGCAGGATTGCCGAAAAAAGTCGCTTGGACCGGTCGATCTTTCAGTCCCGTACGATCGCCGAGCATCGCGACGAAGTGGCCCTGATCGATGCACTCCTGGACGCGCGCCATGACTCCGACCGGATCATCTCCGAGGTGAATGACTTGCGTCGCGTGCGTCGGGTTCAACTCAGACAAAAGTGAGTTGATTTTCATCGCGTTCGCAAAGTATCCGAGGATCTGGATGCGTAGGTCGTCATCGAGCCCGCCTGCGCGCATTGCTTCGTAACTGCCGAGATGGGCGCCAAGCAGCACCGCCCCATGACCTGTCGCCTTCTGTTGCTGCAGTAGCTCCAAGCCTGTACGCGTGAATGCGAGCCCCTTCGTGCGGCCAGTGACCAGGAACACTCGGTCGAGCGTCACCTGCGCAAAGCAGCGCAAGTGCTGGTAGACGGCCCAGAAACCGGGTTGCCGCCCTTGAACGCGCAACAGCCACTCGCGCGAGGCACGCACCGCTCGTCGGTCGAACAGCCGATACCACAGCGCCACGATCGCCACCAGTGGCTTCGTCGTTCTGCGCCCGAGGATCGTGGCGAAGCGAAATGCTGCGCGGATGCCCAGCGCTGTACCGCGTTCGCGCTTGTTGAGCCAGGTCGTCGCTTCGGGAGTCGTCACGGTCATCCACGGCCGGCACGAAGGGCCGAACAGCTTCGACATGATGCCGAAGCGAATGCCGCTGTGCACAGGGTCGGGCAGCCGACTGGAGCGCAGTGGCTCGAGCCCAGAGCCGTCGTCGTCGAGACTCCTGGTTTGGAGTGCGTACACCTGTTGCTCGAAGGCCGCCTTGCGGGCCGGCGAGCGCGACATCCCGGCCGTCAGCGACACCTCGGCGTGAGCTTGGCCACCGACTACGGCCCGATTCCGCCCACATCGGGGAAGCTCCGCATGCGCCGGACGCCGCAGCGCCTAGCCGCTTCAAATGAACCCTGATATCCTCTGCGCTTCATCCTCGGCCACCCCCTCGATGTCCTGACAGAACGGCGGGGTTTTCGCGCGAACACGCACCAGCCCATGAACGCAGAAGCGCTCCACAAGGAACTCAAGGAACTGATCATCGGCTCCTTGCAGCTAGAGGACACCCAGGCGACTGACATCGACAGTAAGGCGCCCCTGTTTGGAGAAGGCCTGGGTCTGGACTCGATCGATGCCCTCGAGCTTGTGATGGCTCTGCAGCGCAAGTACGGCTTCAAGGCCAGCGAGGCGCCGGGATTCAGCCGAGAGTGTTTCACGTCCATCGACACCCTAGCGATATTCGTTTCCGCGCAGCTACAGCGCGCCTAGGTTCCCATGCCGAGCAAAGAAGAGCTCTTCCACGAAGTGGCCTCGACGCTCTCGGAGATGTTCGCGTTCCCCCAGGCGAATATCCGACCGGCCACACGGCTGGTCGAGGATCTGGGGCTGGACAGCATCGACGCCATCGACATGGCGGTCCGACTGGAGAAGCGCGTCGGTTTCGAATTCAAGGGTCCGGACCTGCGCTCGCTGAGAACCGTCCAGGACATCGTAGAGCTATTGTGGTCCCACCGGTTCTCGCTCGCGGGCGGCGCTCCCGACGGAGCCGCGGCGCGAAGGGAATGAAATGGTTGTTCGCCGCAGTCGCGCTCGCTTATCCGCTGCTCATCTTTGCGGATCTGGACTGGCTTGACGCAAGGCTGCTCGGCCTTTTTGCCGCGACCGTTGTCGTGACAAGATTGGTGATGACGCGCCGGGCGGTTCTCGGGCAGCGCCGAGCGCTGTGGTTTCCAGTGCTGGGGCTCGTCGCCGTGCTGCTCCTGTTCGCGGCGAAGTCGGACGACAAGCGCTACCTTTCACTACTGCCCGCTCTGGTCAACGCGGTGCTCCTGGTCACCTTCGGAGCGAGCTTGTGGAAGTCGCAGCCGGTCGTCGAAACGATTGCGCGCCTCCAGGCCGGCAGCCTCTCAGCGACCGAGGTCGTCTATTGCCGCACGGTGACCAAGGTCTGGTGTGGTTTTTTCGTGCTCAATACCACTGCGATTGCCTGGCTCGCGTTGCAAGGAACGCCCGCTCAGTGGGCCTGGTTCACGGGCTTTTTTTCTTACCTGCTCGCCGGAGCACTGTTCAGTACTGAGTACGTCTACCGTCACTATCGCTTCCGCCGCTACGTGGGCGCGCCGACGGATGCATTGCTGCGGCGCATCTTCCCGCCGCACGAGACCCGTGGAGGACAGCCGTGAGGACGCTGGCCCGTTGGTTGATCGACCAGGGGACGGCGCAGCCCTTGTGCAGCCGCGACGGCGATCTGGTCTCGAGTGACGCTTTCGTCCGCGACGTCACGGCGCTCGTCACGGTGCTCGAGCAGCACGGCAGCGGGCGCTGGATTCTGTGCACCGAGAGCGCCTACGCCTGCGCGGTCGGGCTGCTTGCACTCTGGCAGAAGGGATCGATCGCCGTGATGGCACCCAACCTCGAAGCCGGCAGCCTGCGCGAACTCAGCGGCGGCGCGCGCGGTCTGCTCACCGATCGCGACCTGCCGAATCTCGGCCTGGAGTCGCTGGCGCTGTTGGGTCATGCTTGCACGTCCCAGCGGATCTGGCGCGAGCTCGATCCAGCAAGTCTCGCCATCGAACTGTGCACCTCGGGCTCGACCGGCGCTCGCAAAGTCGTGCCGAAAACGCTGCTGCAGCTGGAAGCGGAGATCGAGGCGTTGGAGCGCGAGTTCGGCGTGACCTGCCGTGACGCGCGCGCGATCGGAACCGTTTCGTTCCAGCACATCTACGGTCTCCTGTTCCGCGTGCTCTGGCCGTTGTGCGCGGGCCGCGTCTTCTCGGACGTTTCGATCGTCGATCCCGCCGACATCGCGCGGCACATGGAGAAGAAGGGCCGCGCTGTGCTGATCAGCTCGCCGGCGCACTTGAAGCGGCTGCCGGAGTTGCTCGAGCTGACGCGTCTGCGCTCCAGTTGCGTGGAAGTCTTCTCGTCGGGCGGAGCGCTGGACGCGGCGACGGCGCTGTGCTTCGAACAGCGACTCGGATATGCGCCGCTCGAAGTCCTCGGTTCGACCGAGACCGGCGGCATCGCCTGGCGGCGTCAGTCGGTGGAAGCGACCAGCGATTGGACGGCCTTTCCAGGCGTGCAGGTCGAGGCTCGCGATGAACTGCTGCACGTGCACTCGGTGCCTGCGGGAGCCTCGGGCGGCGTGACGACCGGCGACACATGCCGGATCGTCGAGCCGGGACGATTCCAACTGCTCGGCCGCGCCGATCGCATCGTGAAACTGTTCGACGAGCGTGTTTCGCTGGTCGAACTCGAGACGCGCCTGTGCGCACATGCACTGGTGAAATCCGCCGCTGCGTTGACGCTGGAGCGCAACGGCACGCCGCGCATCGCGACCGTGATCGTGTTGACGGAAGCGGGCGAGTCCGTGCTGCGCGGGCAGGGCAAGCCGGGCCTGATCGCAACGCTTCAAACGCATCTGCGCGATTTTTTTCGCGCCACGGCACTGCCGCGCGCGTGGCGCTTCGTCGCAGCTCTGCCCGAGGACGCCCAGGGCAAGACCAGTGTCCAGTCGCTCGATGCGCTGTTCGCAAACAGCTCGCTCACGCGCTCGGCAAGGCTCGTGGAACGCGCGCAGGCCGGCGAACGCGAGCTCGAACTCGAACTCCAGGTTCCGGACGATCTGTGTTTTCTGCGCGGTCACTTCGAAGGCTTCCCTGTCGTGCCCGGGGTCGTACAGTTGCAGTGGGTGATCGAATGGGCGGCCGAGTGGCTTGGAGAAGAGCCCCGCGTGCAAGCCGTGGAAGCCCTGAAGTTCAAACAGATTCTCGCCGGAGGCACGCACTTCCGCCTGCGCCTCGAGCGCACGAATGACGCCCGGAAACTGCGCTTCAAGCTGTGGAACGAACGCGGTGAATTCTCTTCCGGTCGCCTGCTCGTCGAACTCGAGGGCCGCTGATGTTCCGACCCGCGGCGCTGATTGCCAACTACAACCACGGCGACACGATCGACAACGTTGTGCGCCCACTGCGCGCGCAGAATCTGCCGACACTGGTGGTCGACGACGGCAGCGACGCGCACACGCATGAAAAACTCGCGGACCTGGCTCGAAGCCTCCCGGACTTGCGCGTCGAACACTTGCCGGTCAACTGCGGCAAGGGGGCGGCGTTGATTCGCGGCTTCGAGATCCTCGAGCGCGAAGGTTTCACGCACGCGTTGGTGCTCGATGCCGACGGACAGCACGACACGAACGACGCCACAGCATTCCTCGAGGCCGCGAGCCGCGCGCCCGAAGCCTTGATTCTGGGCCGGCCGATCTTCGACGAGAGCGCGCCGAAGGCCCGGCTCTACGGCAGGCGCATCTCGCAGTTCTGGGTGCACATCGAGACGTTGTCGTTCTCGATCGCGGATCCGTTGTGTGGATATCGCTGCTATCCCCTGCGGGCTACGAACGAGGCGGTTCGCTCCTACGCCCCGCGCACGCGCATGGACTTCGAACCCGAGATCGCCGTGCGCCTCGCCTGGCGCGGGACGCCGATGGTCAACGTTCCGACGAAGGTGTGTTATCCGCTCTCGGGCATCTCGCACTTCAAGATGGGCAGAGACAACCTGCGCATCAGTTGGATGCACACGCGGCTTTTCTTCGGGATGATCGCGCGCCTGCCGTCGCTGGTCCGTTCGCGCGGCGCGCACGCGCAGAGGTCGGGCACATGAGCTGGAACAGGACGGCGGAACGCGGCTCGGTGCTCGGGATGCGCTTCGTGTTCCTGTGCGTGCGACTGTTCGGGCTGCGCGTGGCGCGCTTCGTC
>JANMRV010000093.1:0-2663 GCA_031388685.1 Planctomycetota bacterium | reverse complement strand
GACGCGCAAGTACACGAAGGAGGAGCTGCTGCTCGAACTGCAAGAAAAGGCCTCCATGCCGGGCGTGCTTCCGACCTGGCTGCAGCCGATCCAGACGCGCCTCGTGATGCTCTCATCGGGCTTCCGCGCAATGATGGGCGTCAAGATCTACGGTCCGGAGCTGTCGGAGATCGAGCGCATCGCGCGCGAGATGGAACGGGTCCTGCGCGAGGTGCCTGGGGCGGTCGATGTCGTCGCCGACCGCATCATCGGAAAGCCCTACCTCGAGTTCGTGATCGATCGCCAGGCGGCAGCGCGCTACGGCGTGCGCGTCGAGGACGTGCAGGAGGTGGTCGAGATCGCCATCGGCGGAGAACTCGCTACGACCACCGTCGAAGGCGCCGAGCGCTATCCGGTGCGCGTGCGCTTCGCGCGCGAGCTGCGCGATTCGGCCGAGGCCTTGGAGAGGGTGCTCGTGCCGACGTCGTCCGGTGCCCAGGTTCCGCTGGTCGCCGTCGGGACCTTCCGCGGCGCCGTCGGGCCGCAGGAGATCAAGCGCGAGGACACGCTGAAAGTTGGCTATGTCACGCTCAATACTCGCGACCGCGACGAGATCTCCGTGGTCGAAGATGCGGAGCGCCTGCTGCGCGCGAAGATCGCCGACGGATCGCTGGTCCTGCCGGCGGGTTACTACTACCGCTGGGGCGGACAGTTCGAAGCCCAGGTGCGCGCGACCGCGCGACTCCAGATCGTCGTGCCGATGGTCCTGGCGCTGATGTTCCTGATGATCTACCTGGGCTTCGGCCGCTGGTGGATCGCGCTGATCGTGATGTCGGGGCTGGCGGTTTCGGTCACCGGCGGATTCCTGATGCTCTGGCTGTGGGGCGTCAATCTGAGCGTGGCCGTCTGGGTCGGCATGATCGCGCTGCTCGGCGTCGCCGATGACGACTCGGTGGTGATCCTCACTTACCTGGAGCAGCTCTTCAAAGAGCGCACGCCGAAGACCGTCGCCGAGCTGCGCGAACTCGTCGTAGAGGCCGGCCTCAAGCGCATCCGACCCTGCCTGATGACGACAGCGACGACCGTGATCGGACTCGTTCCGGTGTTCTTGAGCCACGGTCGCGGCTCTGACGTGATGCAGCCGATGGCGATCCCGTCGGTCGGCGGAATGGCAATCCAACTGATCACCGTGTTCGTCGCGCCGTGCCTGTATTGCTTGGTGATGGAGCGCAAGCTAATCCGAGCTAGCCGTAAGGAGCGACTCGAGTGACGACAGCGACAGTCGAGCGCAAGTCGGAAGGCGTCGAGAAGCAGTGGCATCGGCTCGAGGCAGCTGCGTTGATGTCCGAATTGGGCACTTCGACGGCCGGCCTTGCCACGGAGGAAGCGGCTCGTCGGCTCGAAAAGTTCGGCCCCAACGAGTTGTTGCGCGCTGAAACCACCTCGGCCCTCGGACTCTTCCTCGGGCAATTCAAGAGCCTGATCGTCGGCATCCTGGTGGCGGCGGCGGTAGTCTCCGGCGTGCTGGGCGAGTGGATCGACGCAACGGCGATTCTCTCGATCGTCCTGCTCAACGCGATCATCGGCTTCTACCAGGAGTACAGCGCCGAGAAAGCACTCGCTGCATTGAGGCGCATGACCGCTCCGACGGCTCGCGTTCGCCGCGGCGGCGCGAGTGTGCAATTGGCCGCACGGGAGATCGTGCCCGGCGACCTGCTCGAGCTGGAGGCGGGAGATCTGGTCGCGGCGGACGCGCGCTTGATCGAAGTCGCATCGTTCCAGGCGAACGAAGCGCCATTGACGGGCGAGTCCAACCCAGTGGAGAAGCGTGTCGAGGCGCTCGATCGCGACGAAGTGCCGCTGGCTGATCGTTCCAACTCGATCTACCTCGGCACGAGTGTCGCGTCCGGCCGCGCCCTCGCCGCTGTCGTCGCGACCGGCATGCAAACCGAGTTCGGTCGCATCATGGACCTGCTCGCGACCGCGGGCGGCGGCGAGCGCACTCCGCTACAGGAACGATTGCAATCCCTGGGCCGTTTGCTCGTGTACTGCTCGCTCGGACTCGTCGCGCTGATTTTCACGATCGGACTCGTGCGCGGGATGCCGGTGCTGGAGCTGTTCATGACTTCCGTGAGCCTCGCCGTAGCAGCAGTGCCCGAAGGATTGCCGGCGATCGTGACGGTTTCACTTGCCCTGGGAGTGCAGCGCATGGCGCGACGGCGCGCGCTGGTGCGCCGGCTTCACGCCGTCGAGACGCTCGGCTCGACGAACGTGATCTGCACGGACAAGACCGGCACGCTGACGGTGGGCGAGATGACGGTGCGCGAGCTGTGGACGCCGGACCACGTGTTCGCGGTCAGCGGCGAGGGTTACTCGCCCACGGGCGAGATCACCATCGATGGAGCGGCGCCTGCGGACGAGGCGCGCGCCGACTTGGAGCGCCTGCTGACCGTGTTCGCCGGCTGCAACGGCGCCGCGCTGCAGGAGGAGAACGGAATCTGGAAGGTGCTCGGCGATCCGACGGAGGGCGCTCTGCTCGCGGCGGCGAGCAAGGCAAAGCTCACGCTCGCGGACATCGATGCACGCCTGCCGAAGCTGGGCGAGCATCCCTTCGATTCCGATCGCAAACGCATGAGTGTCGTGCGGCGAGTTTCTGACGGATCGGCGCTGGCGCTCGTCAAGGG
>JANMRV010000054.1:0-9941 GCA_031388685.1 Planctomycetota bacterium | reverse complement strand
GGCGGCGCGAGGTGAGGTGACCGTTGTTGTTGCGGCCGCCGGTGCTGGGCAAGGGACGCAGCAACGACTTCTCGGGTGTCGATCGGGTGATCTCCGCGTAGTCGTGCACGTTGCCGCTGCGGCGACCGGGCGATGTCGGCTTGTAGAATTTCAGGGCCATGGACTTGGGGCTCTGTGGTGAGTGTGCGTGGGTGAGGCTTGGCTGGCGTCAGATCAGATGATCTCGATCGTGTTGCCCGCGGCGAGCACCACCATGGCGCGCTTGTACATGGGCGTCGTACCGACGGAGTGACCGCGGCGGCGAATCTTGGTGTGCGTGTGCGCCGTGTTGACGGAGCGCACCTTCACGTCGAAGAGTTTCTCGATCGCCTGGCGGATCTCGACCTTGTTCGCGTCGATCGGGACCCGGAAGTGGTAGGCGTTGCGGCGGCCGGTGTCGTCGGTCGCCTTCTCGGAGATGATCGGCTTCTGGATGATCCGGTAGAAGCGATCGAGGGATCCGGTGGATGTTGAGGATGTGGCCATGGGGATTCCTAGCTGGCGTTCGCCACCAGACCGACGCGCTTGCCGAGGGCTTCGAAGGCGCCAGGCTCGCAGATCACGATCGAAGCCGTCACGACGTCGAAGGCGCACAGATCACAGGCCGGACGAATCGTGACGCCGGGGAAATTGCGGAACGACTTCCAGACGGTTTCATCGGGCACGGCCAGCACGACGATCGCGCGGCGCGGAGCTCCGAGGTCGGCAAGCACCTTGCGGGCCGACTTGGCGGACGGCGCCGCAGCACGCAGCGCGCCCAGATCGGCCAGAACGAACTCGCCGTCCTTGAGCTTGCCGTAGATTGCTGTGCGCAGCGCGACGCGTCGCTCACGCGCGGGCAAATCGAAACGGTGATCGCGGGGCAGCGGACCGAAGACCGTGCCGCCACCGCGCCAAATCGGCGACATGCGGTCGCCGGCGCGCGCGCGGCCCGTGTGCTTCTGCTTCCAGGGCTTTTTCCCGGAGCCGGCGACTTCGGAACGGCCCTTCGTCTTGACCGTGCCCTGGCGCTGATTGGCTTGGTGCGAAAGCACCGAACTCTTCAGCGTGCGGTAGAGCACGCTGTCGCCGAACGGCTGCTCCGCAAGCTCGGTTTCGGTGACGTTCCCACCCTTGTAGACCTTGACTTTCATGGGCTCGCGTGGAGTTGGATGTAGTGCTGAGCGCCTACGGGCTCAGGCCTTGGCGGGGACCGCGTCGACCACGGTGCGGCGCGGAGTGCGCGCAGCTTGAACTTGGACCAATCCTTGATTGGGGCCGGCAACCGCGCCGGAAACGAAGATCAATCCGCGCGCTTCGTCGATCTTGACCACCGTCAAGTTTTTGCTCGTGCAGCGCTCGACTCCGAAGTGGCCGGCCATGCGCTTGCCCTTCGGGATCTTGCCGATGCGGCGGCTGGCGATCGAACCGGGCTGGCGCACGTTCATGCAACCGTGCGTTTCTGGGCCGCGGTGGAAACCGTGGCGCTTGATCGTACCGGCGAAGCCGCGGCCCTTGCTGGTGCCGACGACGTCGACGATGACCCCCACCTTGAAGATTGAAGCCGTAATCGTCTCGCCTACCTTCAGGGTGGCGGGTGCGTCCAGGCGCTCTTCGCGCAAGAACCGCTTGGGGGCAACTCCGGCCTTTTTGAAATGGCCGAGTTGCGGTTTGCGCGAGCGGGCATCGGGGATGTCCTCGAAGCCGAACTGGATGGCGTCATAGCCATCCGATTCTTGCGTCCGCACTTGGCAGACCGTGCATGGACCTGCGGCCACCACGGTCACGCCTGTGACCGTGCCGTCTTCCGCGAAGACCTGCGACATTCCGAGCTTGCGTCCAAGGATCAGCGTCATGAGCCAGAGAACTGAGGGGGTAAGGCCGGTTCGACCAGGGACCGTCGCCACCCCTGCAACAGCGCAAGAGTGCGGCGGGTCCAACGCCTGGCCACGCGGCAAAAAAAATCTGAAGTGTCAAACGTCCACCGCGCCGAGCAGGGCGCAGGGACTGCGCAGCCGACGCGAGTCGGCTACGAGGGTTGGGTGAGGCGGAAACGTTCTGGCTTCGGCGCAGTGCGCTTCAGCCGGAGTCCGACGCGTCCGGGCCAGCTCGCCCAGTCGCGCTCGAGGCCGGGTCAGGCCTTGATACGGATTTCCACCCCCGCGGGCATGTTGAGGCTAGACAAGGCGTCCACCGTTTGACTGGTGGGCTCCGAGATGTAGATCAACCGCTTGTGTGTGCGAATCTCGAACTGCTCGCGCGACTTCTTGTCGATGAACGGCGAGCGCAACACGGTGTAGCGCTCGATTCGTGTCGGCAAGGGAATCGGCCCGGCAACGCGCGCACCCGTCCGCTTGGCGGTTTCGACGATCTCGAGCCCCGACTGATCGAGGGCCTCGTGGTCGTAGGCTTCCATGCGGATCTGGATTTTGTCCTTCATCGAGACGGGAGCTTCGCGGTGGGCGGGTGAAAGGTTGCGTGCGGGCGGAACGAGACGAGTTCTGGGTAAACAACATCCGACCGCTAGGTGCGCTCTCTGCTGTTGCGCGCGCCACCCTGGGGTGACAGTCGCGCCCAGGGTCGAGGCCCACGGCGGTTCGAAGGGGGGGACAAGATAGCAGCGCTCCCGTGGGTCGTCAACGATCGTGAACAGGTATTGAGACGGATCGGAGCAGTCCCCCCATCGGGCCTCTGACACGGTGATTCCTGGGGATTTAGCCTGCCCAGGCTGCGCGGACCTGCGTCGAGGGCCGCGGATTCATTCGCCGGCGAGCCCGCGCGCTGCCAACTCCTGCCTGGGAACCGCGCGTGTGCCCGCGGGTCGCATCGTGAACTCGGCGCGGCCCTGGGTCAGCGAGCGCGCGGCCGAGGCGTAGCCGAACATTCCCGACAGCGGCACGCTGCCCTGGATTCGTGTCGCCGCGCCTTGCGACTGGACCTCGCGGATGTCGGCCGAGCGGGCCTGCAGGTCCCCGAGCACCCCGCT
Organism: Planctomycetota bacterium; assembly: GCA_031388685.1. Lineage (GTDB taxonomy): Bacteria > Planctomycetota > UBA1135 > UBA1135 > JADJQU01. Next base: position 6,937 of record JANMRV010000054.1, on the reverse strand, counting down.
GGCGTAGACCGAAGGCGACAGCACCTCGAACGACATCCACGGTTCATGCAGCTCGACCTCGAGCCTGGGCAGGAGTTCGTGCCAGGCCGAACCGACCGCCTGCAGCACGCCGGCCTCCGAATCGACTTCTCCCGCGCGCCCGGCGGCTCGCACGTGGATGCGGGCGCGCGCAAGCGGATTGCCGCTCGCGGGCCCGACCATCGCCAGGGAGGCGAGGGTCGCCGCGATGGCCGGCTGGTAGCTCGCCGCGGGCGGTGCCGCGCTGTCGAAAGTCACTTCGACCTGACTTCCCTCCGCCGCTGGCAGCACTTCCAGTTCGATGGCTCCAAGCAACGTGGCGGCCCCGAAGGCTCGCTGGATGCGGGCGCAAGCGCGCGCCGGTTGCAACAAGACTTCGCGATAGGCGACCTGCGGGGCCGAACCGCGCACGGCGAGTTTCGTCTGCGCGCGCAACTGCCCGAGCGCGATTTCCAGGTGCAGCTCGCCCATGCCGGAGAGGATCCACTGCCCGCTGGCCTCGTCTTCGCGCACGGCCAGACTCGGATCCTCGCGCACCAGGCGCGCAAGGCCGGCGCGCAGGGCCTCGCGATCCTTGGCGCCAGGCGGTTCGACGGCAAGGCTGAGCACGGGCTCGGGCACTTCCAGGCCTTCGAGCGCGCAGACCGCGCTTGGATCGCAGATCGTGTCGCCCGTGGCGACGCCGTCGAAACCTTCGACAGCGACGATGTCGCCGCAGACAGCGACGTCGACGGGCTCCAAGCTGTCGGCGTGCGGCCTGAAAATCGCGCGCGCGGTCACGCTGCAATACCCGCGCGCCACGACGGCGCGCTCCCCCGCCCGAAGTTCACCGCGCATCACGCGCACGAAGACCAGGTCGCGCGCGCCGATGCGCTGCAGCTTGAAGGCGAACAGCACCAAGGGTTCGTCCGCGCGCTGCGAGACCAGAAGTTCCGCGCCGCCGGTCGCCATCGCGTGCACGGGCGGCTTGTCCGCGGGCGAAGGCAAAAGATCGACGACCAGATCGAGCGCCGCGTCGATGCCGATCGCGTTGAGCGCGCTGCCGCAGGCCACCGCCAGGAGCGAGCCTTGCAGCGTTCGCCGTCGCAGTGCCGCGAGCATGAGCTCTGCTGAAGGCGCGCGCCCGTCGGCGACGCACTCGAAAATCTGCTCGTCCTCCTCGGCAAGCAGTTCAGCAAGTTCGGCGCGCAGCACGCCCACCTCCTCGACGATGGCCGCGGGCAGTTCCACCCACAGCGCAGGCCGCGCGCCCACGCAGGAGCCGATCGCGCACAAACGCACGATGTCGGCGACCATCACGAGCTCAGCGCCGCGGTAATAAGGATAGGCCAGCGGCGCGCAACGCACGCCGAGGCGGCGTTCGATGCCGGCGAGCGCGGCCATGAAATCAGCGCCGCCGCGGTCGAGCTTGTTGACGAACGCGACTGCGGCGCAGCCGTGTCGGCGCATCTGTTTCCAGACGGCCTCGGACTGCGCCTGGACGCCGGCCAGCACGTCAAAGACGATGATCGCGCCGTCGAGCACGCGCAGCGAGCGCTCGACTTCGATCGTGAAATCGACGTGGCCCGGCGTGTCGATCAGGTGCAGTTGGTGCTCGCGCCACGGCAGGCTGGTCGCCGCCGCGGAAATGCTGATGCCGCGCTCGCGCTCCTCGGGCATCCAATCGAGCGCCGCGGTGCCGTCTTCGACTTCGCCCAGGCGCGATTCGACGCCGGTGCGCACGAGCATGCGCTCGCACAGCGTGGTCTTGCCCGCGTCGATGTGAGCGACCACTCCGAAATTGCGCACGCGCGTCAGGTCGACGGTCTGCGCTGGAGGGACTCTGTCGGACATGGGACTAGATTCGCGCAAGCGTGGGGTTCGCCGCCAAGAAATCCGCGGCCCAACGATATTTGGCCAGAAGTTCAGGGCGCGGGCGATCGAGCAGCGCGATAGCCGCGTAGAGCGCTTCGACGGAAGCCAGGCCGTGCTCGGGATCGATGGCGACCTTGCTCCTGCGTGGGTAGGCGCTGATCAGCTTCGGCAGGCGCCTGCGGATGAGTTGGCCGTCGATCGCCTTGCAGAGCTGCGGCAGTTTGCGCCAGGCGCAGTCGACGAGCAGCAGATCGAGGCCGCGGTCAGCCGCGGAGATTTCCTCGCCTTCGGGATGCAGCCAAAGCCTGCGGCCCGCATCGACTCGCCGGCCGCCGCGCAGTGAGATGAAGCTCACGCCCTCGAGACCGCGCAGCGGGGTGAGCGAGCACTTCTTGGCCGGTTCGCGCGGATCGCGCACGATCAGGATGTCCACAGGCAGAGCGTAGCAAGCAGAGCTCGCCTGAAATGCGAAACGCCCCGGAGTGTTCCAGGGCGTTCCAAGAATTCCGTGCGAGGCCAAGCCCCGCGACCTGACGGGCTCAGTGCGCGTAGTGCGAGTAGGCGCGGTTGGCTTCGGCCATCTTGTGGACCGATTCCTTCCAGGCCACCGAGGCGCCGGCACCGTTGTAGGCATCGGCCAGTTCCTCGGACAGGCGCAGCGCCATCGGCTTGCCCTTTTTCTTGCGGGCGTTGTCGACCAACCAGCGGATCGCGAGCGATTGTTGGCGATTGCGTCGCACTTCGCGCGGCACCTGGTAGTTCGCACCGCCGACGCGCTTGGAACGCACTTCGACGGACGGACGGATGTTGTCGACCGCGCGGTTGAAGATGTCCGCGACGTCGACGACGTCCGGGAACTTCTTGTGCGCCAGATCGACGGCTTCGTAGAAGATCGCCTGCGCCGTGGACTTCTTGCCACTGAGCATGATCTTGTTGATGATTTTCGTCGCCAGCATCGAGTTGAAGCGCGGATCGGGCTTCAGCAGGACGGCGGTTGATTTGTAGTTGCGCGGCATGTGCTTGTTGTGGCTCTAGGTCACTTCTTCGGACGCTTGGTGCCGTACTTCGAGCGCTCGTTCTGACGGCCGTCGACTCCAGCGGTGTCGAGCGTGCCGCGAATGATGTGGTAGCGAACACCAGGCAGGTCGCGAACCCGACCGCCGCGAATCAGCACCACGGAGTGCTCCTGCAGGTTGTGACCCTCGCCGGGGATGTAGACCGTGACTTCCTTGCCGTTGGACAAGCGTACCCGCGCCACCTTCCGCAAAGCCGAGTTCGGCTTCTTGGGGGTCATCGTCTTGACCTGCAGGCACACGCCACGCTTTTGCGGGCACGCGTCGAGCACGGGCGATTTGGTGCGCCGCTTCTGTTGAACGCGGGGCTTGCGAATCAGCTGGTTGATCGTCGGCATAGGGAGTCAGCGCTTCTGTGAGGGCCGGACAGTGTAGGGATTGGCCGCGAGCCGTCAAGCTGGGGGCCCCGGCGCTCGCAAGAATCGTGTGTGGAGGGAATTGGCTCGCGTGGAACGAGCCAGCCCCGACCAGTCCCAAGACCGCCGGGGCCCGCTTCGAAAATTCAGCGGAAAACGAGCCTCAGGCTTCGTCGTCCGAGGGTTCCGCGCCGTCGAAATCGGCATCCGATTCGTCGTCGTCGTCGGTGGCGCGTTCCACGATCGGGGCATCGGGATCGAGCGCGACATCGTCGGCGTCATCGGCCTTGACGACTTCGTCCTCAGCGGGCTCGTCGTCGAAAATTGCTGCCGCGCGCGGGCGCGAAGCTTCGACCTTGCCCGAACCGGTGGCGGCCATGGCCAGCACCGGTTCGACTTTCTCCAGGCCATCGAGGCCGCCGATCAAGGCCTCGAGGTCCGGGTCCAGTGACTTGGGACTGAAGCTGACCGTTTGTCCGATCTCGCCGAAGTCGATGTTCTTCTTGACGCGAGTGCGGTGGTGATCGCGGAAGCCCGTGCCCGTGGGAACCATGTGTCCGAGGATCACGTTTTCCTTGAGGCCCACCAGATGGTCGCGACGTCCGGCGATCGCGGCTTCGGTCAAGACCTTGGTGGTCTCCTGGAAGCTCGCGGCCGAGATGAAGGACTCCGAGGACAGCGAAGCCTTGGTAATACCCAAGAGCAGCGTTTCGCCCGTCGCCGGCTTCTTGCGCGCGACGCGCAACTTGTCGTTTTCCTTGCGGAAGCGGAAGCGGTCGACCACGGCGCCGGGCAGGAACTCGCTGTCGCCGGGATCCTTGACCTGCACCTTGCGCATCATCTGCGAAACGATGATCTCGATGTGCTTGTCGTCGATCGTCACTCCCTGCGAGCGGTAGACGTTCTGGATCTCGCGCAGCAGGTAGGCCTGCACGTCTTCTTCACCAGTGATGGTGAGGATGTCGTGCGGGTCGAGCGGCCCGTCGACGAGCGGCTCGCCGGCGCGCACGTCGTCGCCCTTGTGAACGCGCAAGTGCTTGCCCTGCGGAACCGAGTGTTCCTTCTCTTCGATGACTTCGCCCTTGGCGCCGAGCGCGCGCACGATGATCGTGCGCTTGCCGCGTTTCTTCTCGCCGAGCTCGACCACACCTTCGATCTCGGAGATGACGGCCGGTTCCTTGGGACGGCGCGCTTCGAAAAGCTCGGTGACACGCGGCAGACCGCCGGTGATGTCTTCCGTACCGCCGATCTCGCGCGCGGTCTTGGCCAACAGCTCGCCGGGCCCGATCATCACGCCTTCGTCGACTTCGATGTAGGCGCGCTCGGGAATCGGATACAGCGCCAGCGGATGTCCGGCGGCGTCCTCGAGGATCAGCTGCGGGTGCAGGTCGCCCTTGTGCTCGACGACCAGCTTGCGAACGGTGCCGCGGCGGGCATCGCGCTCGACGCGCATCGTCTTGCCTTCGATCAGGTCCTCGTAGCGGATCTTGCCCTTGAACTCGGCCAGGATCGGAACGTGGTGCGGGTCCCATTGACACATGCGCGTGCCGATCTTGACCTCGTCGCCGTCCTTGACGAAGACGACGGCACCGGTCGGAACCGGGTACTGGTCGATCTGCCGGCCGCGCGCATCGAGCAAGCGGATTTCACCGTTGCGGTTGAGCACGACCTGCTGGCTCAGCGAGTTCGTGACGACGCGCAGGTTGGCGAACGCGACCTTGCCGGCGCGCTTGGCCTTGACTTCGGATTCCTCGACCGCGCGGCTCGCCGTGCCACCGATGTGGAACGTGCGCATGGTGAGCTGCGTGCCGGGTTCACCGATCGACTGGGCGGCAATGATGCCCGCGGCAAGTCCGCGCTCGGCCAGCGTGCCGCGCGCGAGGTCCATGCCGTAACAGCGCGCGCAGACTCCGAAGCCGGCTTCGCAAGTCAGCGCCGAACGCACGCGAATCTTTTCGTAGCCGAGCGCTTCGATGCGCCCCGCTGCGTCCTCTGTGATCAGATCGCCTTCGCGAACGATGACTTCGTCGTTGACCACGTCGAGAATCGTGTCGCGCGCGCCGCGGCCGCGGATGGCCTGGGCCAGGGACACGGCGACTTTCTCGCCCTTGTAGACGATGCCCTTGGTCACGCCGTTGAGCGTGCCGCAGTCCTCGATCGTGACCACGACGTTCTGTGCGACGTCGGTCAGCTTGCGCGTCAGGTATCCGGCGTCGGCGGTCTTCAAGGCCGTGTCGGCCAGACCCTTGCGAGCGCCGTGCGTGGAACTGAAGTACTCGAGCACCTTCAGACCCTCGCGGAAGTTCGCCTTGATCGGCGTTTCGATGATCTTGCCCGAGGGCTTGGCCATCAGACCGCGCATACCGCCGAGCTGGCGGATCTGGTCGACAGAACCGCGCGCGCCCGAACTGACCATGCAGTAGATCGGGTTGACGTAGTTCGAGCCTTCGTAGTAGTCCTCGCGCAAGACCGCCATCAAGTCCTCGCCGACCTTCTCGCGGGCATGCGTCCACAAGTCGATGATCTTGAGGTAGCGTTCGCCTTCGGTGATCACGCCCTTCTGGAAAGCCTTCTCGACCTTGTCGATTTCCTTCTGGGTCTCGGCCAGGATCAAGCCCTTGGACGGCGGCACGCGGATGTCGTCCTTGGCGAACGAAAGTCCGGCGCGCGTGCTGGCCTTGAAACCGAGGTCCTTCAGGTCGTCGAGCAGCCGCAGCGTCGCGTCGCGGCCGAGCAGTCGGTGGCAATCGCTGATCAGCGCCTGGATGCCGCGCTTGTCGAGCTCGTAGTTGTAGAACGGCATGCCCGCGGGCAAGACGTCGTTGAACACTGCGCGCCCTACCGTCGAGGTCAGATAGACGCGTTTGGCCTTCGGGTCGTCCTTGGCGGCGCCGGGGATCGTGCCGCGCGCGTCGACATCGACCAGCGGCAACTTGGCGCCGTTCTTGATCTGACGGCCGGCGTCCATGCGAACGAGCACCGGCTGGTGCGTGGTCGCCACGCCGTGCCCGTAGGCCAGGAACAATTCCGAGAGCGAGGAGAAGCGCATCGGCTTCTTCGTCGCACGCTCGGCGCCGAGGTGGCTCTTGGTCAGGTAATGGATGCCGAGCACCATGTCCTGGGACGGAGAGATGATCGGCGCGCCGTTGGCGGGCGAGAACACGTTGTTCGTGGAGAGCATCAGCGTGCTCGCCTCGATCTGCGCCTCGTACGAGAGCGGCAAGTGCACGGCCATCTGGTCGCCGTCGAAGTCGGCGTTGAAACCGCCGCAGACCAAGGGGTGCAGACGGATGGCGTTGCCTTCGATGAGCACGGGCTCGAAGGCCTGGATGCCCATGCGGTGCAAGGTCGGCGCGCGGTTGAGAAGCACGGGGTGGTCGCGGATGACCTCCTCGAGAATGTCCCAAACCTCTTCGTCGCGACGCTCGAGCATCTTCTTCGCCGACTTGATCGTGTCGGCGAGTCCGAGCTCCTTCAGGCGCCGGATGATGAACGGCTGGAACAATTCCAAGGCCACTTTCTTCGGCAGACCGCACCGGTGCAGGCGCAGCTCAGGGCCTACGACGATCACGGAACGCGCCGAGTAGTCGACGCGCTTGCCGAGCAGGTTTTCGCGGAAACGGCCCTGCTTGCCCT
>JANMRV010000053.1:0-9957 GCA_031388685.1 Planctomycetota bacterium | reverse complement strand
TGAACCAGGTGCTGCTCCCGCACCTCGCGTCGGAGGGCTATGTGCCGCGCAGCTTCCGATTTGCCGATGGACTGCTGCCCTTCGCCGGCAGCCAGAATCCGACGACGCCCCAGATCGCGGCCGAACGGCTGGAGGGTCATGGCGCCAGCACGCGCCTGGGCGACGCTGTCAACGGCGTGTTGACCGCCCACCGCGGCCGGCACGTGACCGACCTGGTGGTGATCAGCGACGGACGTTCGAATGGCGGTCTCGCCCCGCTCGACGCAGCGCGCGTCGCCGCCTCCGCGGGCGTGCCGCTGCACACGGTGCTACTCGGCGATGCACGCCGCGAGAAGAACGCGTTGATCGAAATCGTCGAAGCTCCGACCACGGCGCTGGAGGGCGACGAAATCGCCGCGATCGTGCGCGTCGTCGGCCGCGGCGTCGATGCGGGTCAACGCACGAACGTGCAACTCGAGGAATTGCGCTCCGGGATCGCGACCGTCGCCGCCGCAGAAGAACTGGCGCTGAGCGAGACCGGCGAACGCGCGACACTCCTGGCGCACGCCGGGGCCGCCGATTCGCGCACGGGCGAGCGTCGTTTCCGCGTCAGCGTGCCGCCGATCGAGGGCGAAACCCTGCTCGACGACAACTCACTCGAGTTCTCGGTGCACGTGACCTCAGCCAAAGTTCGCGTCTTGTACGTCGACGGATACCCGCGCTGGGAGTACCGCTTCCTCAAGGAACTGCTCAAGCGCTCGGACGAGAAGCTCGAAGTCAGTTGCATGCTGATGTCGGCGGCGCCGGATTTTCCGCAGGAAACTTCGCCCGGACTGACCCCGTTGACGCGCGTACCCACCGATCGCAAGGAGCTGCTTTCGAACTACGACGTCGTGATCCTGGGCGACGTGAATCCGTACACGATTTCAGCGGATCCGGCGCGCGCCGATGAGTTCATGAAGAGCCTGCGCGAATTCGTCGAGCGCGGCGGCGGCCTGCTTTTCCTCGCCGGCGAACACGACAACCCGCGCGCATTCTTGCGCACGCCGCTAGAAGAACTGCTGCCCGTGGCCGTCGATGCCTCCGATGAAAACGCATTGTCGATGGCGCGCACGCCCTGGCAACCGCGCCTGGAGGATCCGCTGGTGCCTCACGAAGTCGTGCGCCTGCTGCCCGACGCGGCGTTGAACCGCAAATTGTGGGAAGACCCGTCGGGACTGTCGGGCATGTACTGGTTCGCGCCGATCTCGCGCGCGAAACCCGGCACGCAGGTCTTGCTGCGCCACCCGACGCTCGAGAACTCCTCGGGCCGTTATCCACTGCTCGTCGCCGGTTACTTCCCGTCGGGGCGCACGCTTTTCGTGGGCTTCGACGAATCGTGGCGCTGGCGCTTCCACTACGGCGACACCTACCACGAGCGTTTCTGGCGCAACGCGATCCGCTGGCTCGCGCTCGGCCGGCTCAAGAGCGGCGATCGCCGCTACCGCATCGAAGTCGCGCGCACGAGTTACACGCTCGGCGAACGCGCGGTGGTCGAAGCGCGCGTGCTCGACGAGGACTTCCGTCCCTCGAGCGCGCCGCTGCAGGAGGCCGCCTGGAGCGATCCCGAGGGCCGCGAAACACGGCTGGAATTGCCGATGGTGCCGGGCCGGCCCGGTATCTATCGCTCGACACTCGATGCCGAGCGCCTGGGCTCCTACCGGGTGTGGATCGAGGGCGGCGGCACGCGCGTCGCTTCGGCGGACTTCGAGGTCGCGTTGCCGAGTCTGGAAAACCAGGATCCGTCGCCGGATCCGGGCCTGTTGCGCGAACTCGCCGCGCTGACCGGCGGCAAGGCGGTCGAACTTTCCAACCTGAACGGACTGCTCGCGCAATTCCCCGGCGGCGAAGAGCGGCGTGAACCGATCTCGTCGCGCCTGGACGACATCTGGGACCGCTGGGCGACGCTGTGGATCGTGCTGGGATTGCTCGCCGCCGAATGGGTGCTACGCAAGCGCTGGGAGCTGGTCTAGGAGGGCCCACGATGCGCGGCGCGAATCTTCTGACGGCCCGAACGGCCCACGGCCCCGCCGCACGCCAGAACTCGCGCGGATCGGGCGCGGCCTGTTTCGCGGCGACACTCTTGATCTCGATCAGCGCTGGAAATGGAGCGCGCGCTCAGCAGCAGCAGGCTCCAGGGAACTTCATCGAGTCGCGCCCGTTTTCGATTCCTGACAAGCAGAGTGCGCGCGCGCTCTACGACCAGGCGCTCGCCCACGTGAATGGCGGCCGCTTCAGCGAGGCTGTCGCCAGCATCGACCAACTGATCGACGAACACTCGACCTCCGTGATCGCGCTGCCGCTGGGCGCCGAAACTCCGCTGAAATCGAGTCAACAGGTCTACCGCGGAGCAGCCGACGCGGCGCGCGAGTTGCTTGCCAGTTTGCCGCCCGCGGCACGCGCCGCCTGTGCGGATCGTTACGAGGCCAAGGCCAACGCGCTGCTGCTGCGTGCGGTCGCGTCGCACGACACCACGGCGCTGGCCGATGTCGCGCGGCGTTATCCGCTGAGCCACAGCGCGCGCGACGCATGGTGGACGCTCGGCGACATCGAAGCGGAGGCCGGCAATCTCGACGCGGCGCGGGCGGCGTGGAAACGCGCCGGCTCGGCTTCGCTGGCAAAGACTGCGCCCGCCGCACTCGCCTTGCGCGGGAGCTGGAATCCCGGCGACGGCGCCGTGGGCGCGTCACGCTCCGCATCGTTCACGCTCGCGCGCGCCGCGCTGGAGGCCCTGGAAGTTCCCGCCGGCGATGCGCACCACTGGGATAGTCCGCTCAGCCTGGACGAACCCGGACCGTTCACCAGCCAGCGCGAGTACTTCAACTCATTTCCAATCGTCAGCGGCGACTGCGTGCTGTTCTCCAATTCATTGACGCTGACCTGCGTCGATGGGTTGACCGGCCGCATCCGCTGGCGCAGCGCGGAGCATCCTGGCTGGGCTGACGTTCGCGCCGAACACTTTGTCGCACGCGACGCCAGCCCAGTCTCATTCAGCGGTTTCTTCGAGGGCTTCGATCGCGAGGGCCTGATGCTGGCGCCGGCCAGCGCTTGCGGCATCGCGGTCGCAGCACTGCAAGTGCCGTTCACGCCCAACGGCAACACGAGCTTCCAGAATCAGATCCGGATCACGACCGTGCTGGCGGATCGCCGGCTATACGCGTTCGATCAGGAAACCGGCGCGCCGCTTTGGAACCACGCGCCGCCGCCCTTGTGGGACTGCGACTCAGGCGACTTCACCCAGATCATGCGTGTCGCCGGTCCGCCGGTGATCGCCGGCACGCGTGTACTCGTTCCGATGTGGCGGCCCCAGGGCCGCATTTCCTACTACGTCGCCGCCTTTGAGCTGGCCGGGGGCGCGCTCCTGTGGTCGACACAAGTGGCCAGCGGTCAGCGGCCGCTCAACATGTTCGGACGGCCCCAGCTCGAATTCTGCGCGCCGCCGCTGGTGGTCGTAGGCGAAAAAGTGATCGCGCTGACGCAGTTGGGCACGCTGGCCGCGCTCGATCTGTTCAGCGGCGAGCTGCTTTGGCAGACGATCTACAACCAGCTTCCACTGCTGCCCGCCGACGGCATGTCGGCGAGCCCGCGCAATGCCTTGTGGCGCAACGCGCCGCCGGCTGTCGAGGACGGCATGATCGTGGCGACGCCGCTCGATTCGCCGGACATGCTCGGCATCGATCTCGAGACCGGCGCCGTGCGCTGGGAACTGGAAGCTTCGGCCATCGGCCGCTCGAAGAACCGCTCAGGCGGCCCCTGGTGCTTGATCGGCGTGCGCGATGACACGGTCTACCTGGGCGGACGATCCGTGCTGGCGCTGTACGCCCCCGAGAAGCTCTCCGGTGCCAAGGGCCCCACGGTCGAGACCGGCAATCAGGGCCTATTCGGGGACGGATACGCCAATGCGTATCAGCTGCCGCGCCCGATCCTGACCGCGCAGCACGTGATCGTGCCCACGCGCGAAGGGCGTATTGCCCTCGAGCGCCTGAACCTGAAGAACGAGGACCCGCGCTTCTCGGGATCCTGGGGCGAGGGCTCGCTCGCGGGTTTCGGCAACCTCGCGTTGGCCAATGGAGCGATGTTCTCGCTCTCGGGGCGCGAACTGTGCGGCGTGCTCGACTGGCATTCGATGGAACTGCGCATCGAACAGGACTTCGCACAGCACCCCGACGACGGCGCGCTGGCCACGCGACTCGGCGATTTCTTGCGCGAACGCGCGGCCGGCGAACTGGCCAACTCGAAATTGCCTGCTGCCTTGGAACACCTCAAGCGAGCCGAGAAGGTGCTCAATGCCCCGGCCCAGTCCGGCCTCAAGGAAGCACGCAGCGCCTTGTTTTCGTCGCTCAGACTCGAAGCCAGGGCCATGGTACTCAACTCGGAGTCGGCGAAGTTGTCGCTCGAACGTCTCGAGCGCGCTGTCGGATTCGCGCCTGACCGCGAGCGGCTGGCGCTGGTGCTGGCCGAAATCGCACGCGCCACACGCGGTCGCGCGCCGCAGCGCTTCGAATCGTCGCTGCTCGAACTCGAACGACAATGCGACGATTTGGACTTCCCGAACGAAGCGGGCGCTCCGTCCGAATTGACCGGCTCGGTGCGGCGCTGGGTGATCGAACAGCGCATCGCCAATGCCGCGACGCAAAACGATCTGTCGTCAGAGTTCGCGGCCCTGCTCGATCTGCTGCTGCGCTGCGACGACGGAGTGATGACGAACTGCGAGGTTGCCGAAGAAACGCCCGCTTTGCGCATCGACCGTCGGCTCGGCACGGGCCCCCGCGCGCGCGCGGCCTGGCAGCCGTTCGAAGACCGGGCGCGCGCAGCACTGGATGCTGCCAAATCCTCCGGCGACGGTGCTGCGCTCGAACGCGTGACGCGCCTTTTCCCGCACACGACGGCCGCGCGTGACGCGCGCGATGCGCGGCTGCGGCTGGCGATCGACGCGAAGGATTCGAAGACCGCGGTGCGCACGGCCTTCGAGGAATTGCCGGCCGAATGGTCGCCGAAAAACTCCACGCCGCGCCAGGCACAACTGGCCTGGCTCGCGGCCCGGGCGTTGAAGAACGACGGGAATCCGCGCTTCGCGCGCTCGCTCTTGGAACGCCTTGCCCAGCACCAGCCGCGCAGCGCGGCCGACGAACGCGATCCTGCAACGACCTTCGCCGGACTCGCAGCCGCACAAGCGGCCGCCGACGAGGCCACGGCCGCTGCGGAGGAGCGAGCCGGATTCGACGCGCCCTGGAAGGAAGTCTTGGGTCAGAGCGGCGAAAGCGTGCTGCTCGGCAAGCTCGACCTTGGCGATCGCAGCGTCTTCATCCTCGCCGCGCGCGATCGTTTCGACGCGATCTCGGCAGATGGAAAGCGACTGTGGACGCGACCGGTCGAAGGGGCAATAGCGCCGACCGCCTGGCTCTCGAACGCACTGCTGGTTCCAGGCGAAGCGGCTTCCGGCGCGAACGGACCGGCGTTCAGCGGACGCGTCGTGCTGACCTGGCGGCACGGTGTGCAGGCCTTGGACGCAGCGAGCGGCGAGGAGCTGTGGAGCTGGAGCCTGTCCGGTCGCCTGCTCGATTCGCCGCTGGCCCACGACGGCGGCGTGCTGACCGTCGCGGCACTGCCCGACGGATCGCCCGCGGTGCTCTTCGGCATCGACCTTGGACGCGGAACAGAGCTGTGGCATCACGAGTGCACGCCGGAGAATTGGGTGCAGCCGGTCGTGGGTTCCGGGCTCGTGGTGCTCTTGCCGAAGGTCGCGCCGAATCGCACCGCGAAAGTGTTCGAGATCGCGACCGGGACCGGCCTTGCGGAACTCGATATCGGCCAGCCGGCTCCGATCGAAGACCGGCGCGCCGCGTGGATCGAAGCCGGCAGGCTGGTCCTGCCGCGTTTCGGGCGCGCGCGCGGACCAGAGCAAGATGCGCTGGTCTCGTTCGACCTCGACAGCGGAGCGCGCGCGTGGCGCGTGCCGAGCGAAGGCGCACGCAACTTGGACTCGATCGTGCGCTGCGGTCAGGACACCTACCTCGTGTATCTGGTGAACGGCACGAGCGGGCATGGCGGCGTGGTCGAACTCGACACGCGCATCGGCGCTGTGCGCGAAGTGCCCGGCGTGTCGATCGGCCCTGATGACCTGCCCATAGGACTGCGCTCGAACGCGGTGACGCGCCTCGACGCGCCCTATCTCTTCCTGCGCTCGCCGGCCCCCGGCGGCAAGGAAACGCTGGTGCGCGCCATTCATCTGCCGTATGGCCAACGTTGGGCGTACCGATTGCAGATCAGCCAGGCCGATCTCTACGTCCAATCCCTGCCGCTGCCGGCGATCTCCTCCAAGCTCGTCGTGCTCGTCTACACCGAGGCACAGCGCTCGAATTCGCCCCGCAGCCAGTCGATCACACGCCTGGTGCCTATCGATCGCGAGAGCGGCGGCCCGTCCGGGAACAGCATCAATCTGCAAGAAATGGGCCCTTCGGACGCCGTTGAATTGGCCACTTTTGGCAACCTGCTTTTCGTGCGCGGCAAGAACCGGACGATGGTCCTGGCGGGAAGCAACACGGAGGAACAACGATGAATGCAAGACGCTGGGTAGGGGCGTGCCTGGGACTGGCGATCGTCGCCCTGACGATGGGCGCTGTGCGCGCCAGGGCCCAGGATCAAGGCGGCCGCGAGAGCACGCTGCTCGTGGTCACGCCCGAGCAAGCCAAGGCCGTCGATCAGGGGCTCGCCTGGCTGGCCTCGAACCAGAACGAAGACGGAAGCTGGACCGCCAAGATCGGCTACAAGGTCAACGTCGATTACAAGTACACCGAGGACGAGCGCGGCCACGTCGGTGTCAGCGGACTCGCGGGCATGGCCTTTCTCGCGGGCGGGCACGTGCCGGGCCGTGGCCCCTACGGCCAAAACGTCGATCGCGCGCTCAACTTCGTGCTCTCCTGCGTCCAGGAGGACGGTTACATCACGCACTCCGGCTCGCGCATGTACAGCCACGCCTTCGCGACGATTTTCCTGGCTGAGATCTGCGGCATGACCGAGCGGCCGGACGTGCGCGCGAAGTTGCAGCTCGCCGTCGATTTCATCGTGCATTCGCAGAACCCCGAGGGCGGCTGGCGCTACGAGCCCTACGCGGTCGAGAGCGACATGTCGATCGTGGTCTGCCAGGTGCTGGCGCTGCGCGCGGCGCGCAACATCGGACTTCAGGTGCCCAAGTCGGTGATCGACAAGGCGGCGCGCTACGTGGTCGACTCGGCCGTGACCGAGAACAGCATCCCGCGCGGATTCGGTGTGCCGGGGAACTACCGCAGCGAACTCGGGTCGTTCCACTATCAGAAGCAGGATGGCTCGCGCTCGTCATTCGCGTTGACCGCCGCCGGCGTGACCGCGCTGCACGGAGTCGGCATCTACTCGGCCGAGTCGATCGACGCCGGTGTGCGCTACTTGATGTCGAATCTCGACCAGTTCAATTCTCGGAACGGCGCGTCACGTGGTTACAACTATTTCTTCTGGTACGGCCACTACTACGGGGTGCAGGCGCTGTACACCGCGGGCGGTCCGGTCTGGGAGTCGTACTTCGAAAACGTGCGCGCGGAAATCCTGCGCGGACAGAAGAGCGACGGTTCCTGGCCCAACAGCATCGGTCCCGGCCCGGCCTTCGGAACCGCGGCCGCTGTGCTGATCCTCGAAATCCCCTACCGTTTCCTGCCGATTTTCCAACGCTAGCCGCCCGTGGACCACGCCAGTAACGACAAGACCCTGAGGCGCACGCCTGCGCTGGAGCGCCTGCTCGAGCGCCTCTCGCGCCGCCTGACCGGCCAGATTTGGCTGTTCGGCATGGGCACGCTGGCCGCCGCCAGCGCGGCCTGGCTCGCGTTCGCATTTTTTGCCGACTACACCCTGCGCGTGCCCCGCGGCGTGCGAGTTTTTCACAGCCTGGTGGCACTCGCCGTGCCGGCGTTCATGGCCTGGCGCTACTTGGTCCGCCCGCTAGGCAGGCGGCCCGATACGGCGCAGACCGCCGTGCTTTTCGAGCGTGCACGCCCGGGCTCCAACGATCTGTTCGTCAGCGCCGTGCAATTGCAACTCTCCGGCGAACAGGGCGCGGCGCCGACGCTGATCGCCGACGTCCTGGAAAGCGCCGATCGCCAAGCCGCGCTCGCGCGCATCGACGGTGTGCTCGACCTGCGTCCCGCGCGCTGGCGCGCAGCGCTCGGCGGAAGTTCGCTCGCCGTGCTCGGCGCCCTTTGCTTGATGTATCCCGAACTCGCGCGCACTTTCGTGCTGCGCATGGTCGATCCGTCGGTGCACTGGCCGCAGCGCACGCACCTGACGCTGGAGATCCCGCTGCCGCCCGAGAAAGCCGCCAGCGTGGAACGCGATGGCAGGCTCCTCGTGCGAGTTGCGCGCGGTAGCGATGTCCCGATCCTGGTGCGCGTCGCGGGCGCCGCGCCCGACGAAATCGTGCTCGACGTGTCCGGTTCTGGTCCACTGGCGCTGCAGGCCTCCTCGGATGGGACTTTCCGGACCGTGCTGCGCTCGCTGCAACAGGGCGTCGAATTGCGCGCGCGGGGCGGCGACGATGACGGCCGCGAAGCGCGCGCGATCATCGAAGTGCTCTCGCCGCCCGACCTCACGGGTCTGGCGCTCAGGATCGAGCCGCCGCTCTACAGCGGACGAGCGCCGAGCGTCGAGTTCGACCGCGATGTCGAAGTGCTCGCAGGTTCGAAAATCACAGTCGTGATCCTGACCGAACCCGCCGACGCGACGGCGCGCGCGCGCGTGCTGCCTGCGGATCGCATCGAGGAGCTTGGGGCGCTGCCTTTTCCGGCGCGCGAGGCCGACGGGCCGGAACTCGCCGGCCGCGGCTTCGAGTTGATTGCGCAGGAATCGCTGCGACTGCGCTTCGAACTCCTGGACCAGAACGGTCTCACAAATCCGGATCCCGGCCTGTTCGCCGTGCGCGTGCTGGCCGACGAAAAACCGCAGGTGTCCATCTATGCGCCGACCCGGGTCGAAGTCGACACGCTGCTTGGCGGCTGGGTCGCGCTGCGCGCCCGCGCCAGCGACGACTTCGGGATCGCGGAGCTGAGTTGGACTTCGCGCGCTTCAAGCGACGAGACGCCGCCTGCCGCGCGCGCGCTTGTCTGGCGCGTGTTGTCGGCACCTGAACGCGAAGCCGACGAGACGCGGCCCGTGATCGCGATCGGCGGCATGCGCCTGGAGGTCGCGACAATCGGCGACGAAGCCCACCCGGTGGTCGAGGGCGCCCAATACACGCTTGAAGTCCAGGCCGTCGACAATCGCCCCGAGGGCGGAATCGCTGCGCTATCGCGCTCACCCCAGGTCCAAGTGCGCGTGCTTTCGGCGGAGGAATTCCTGCGCCGCACTCAGGACCGTCTGGCGCGCGTGCGGCTGTCCGTCGGTGAACTTGAGACGCTGGCCCGCGACAAGGGCCGGCGCGCGAGCGAGTTGGTCGCGAGCCTCGAGTCCGACGCGCCCGAAAGCGGCGTCGGCGCGAGCGAACTTGCCGCCCTCTACTCGGGGGCGCGGCGTGTCGAGGGCGAGGCCGGAGCGATCGCGCGAGAACTTTGCTCGATCGCCGAGTCCGTGATCTACGCGCGAATCGACAGCGAGGCGGACGGAGCCCTGACCGCGCTGGACGAGGCGCTCGCGCAAGCTCCGCGCTCGGCCGCCTTCCCGCTCGAGGCCTGGCAGGCTTTCGGCCGCAAGTCCGAGTCGGGCTTTGGCCGCGCCACGCTCGCCGGGCAGTTGTCGGGACTGGTGGACCTCGCGCTCAAGATCGATGTGGACGCTGCGCGCCCGGCCGCCAAGGCCGCGGAACGCGCGGCCCAGGCCAGCGACATCAGCGTCGTCCACGAGGCCCTGGGGGAGCACCGGCGTCTAAATCACGAACTCGACCAACATATACAAGCCCTGCTCGCGCGCCTGGCGGAGTGG
>JANMRV010000344.1:0-6335 GCA_031388685.1 Planctomycetota bacterium | reverse complement strand
CTGCTTGTGCTCCTCGTCGCCGTCGTGTTCGCGGCGTGCCAGTCTTCCCCGAGTGGCACTGCGGAGCGCGTGTTCGTCGGCGGACGGATCTGGACCGGCAACGGTCAACAACCGTGGGTCAGCGCGCTCGCCGTGCGCGGTGATCGGCTTGTCGCTGTCGGAAGCGACGCAGAGGTGCGTGCACTGTGCGGCGCGAGTACCGAAGTCGTCGACCTGCGTGGCCAGTTCGTCTGCCCGGGATTCATCGACGCGCACCTGCACTTCCTGGTGCGCGAGCAACTCGAGATCGACGAAGCCGACGACGTGGCCGCGATCCAACGCTGCATGCGCGAGTATGCAGCCTTGAATCCGAGTTCTCCTTGGATCATCGGCCGCGGCTGGGGTTACGCGGCTTTTCCTGACAACGCTCCGCACAAGCGCTACCTCGACGAAGCGCTCGCCGATCGTCCGGTCGTGTTGCGCGAGCGCGATGGTCACATGTCAGTCTGCAACAGCAAGGCGCTCGCACTCGCCGGAATCACGCGCGACACGCCCGATCCCGAGCACGGCCGGATCGTCAAGGACGCCGCGGGTGAGCCGACGGGGGAGTTGCAGGAGAGCGCAGCCTCGCTCGTCGGAAGACTTTTGCCGAGTCCGACCGCGGAGGAACGCCATGCGTCGCTCGTTCGTCTGCTGGACCGCGCAGCCTCTTACGGCCTGACTTCCGTCTGCCAGGCCTCCTACTCGAGCGAAGACCTGCCGATCTTCGAGCGGGTGATTCGCGAAGACGGCATGAAGCTGCGTTTTTACTGGGCGATTCCCTTTGAAGCGGACGCGAGCGACGAGGACTTCGCGACCTGGCGCGATTTGCAGAAGCGCTTCCCGGCGCAGCTGGTCAAGTTCGGTTGCGCGAAAGGCATGCTCGATGGCGTGGTCGATGCGCAGACCGCGGCGATGTTCGAGCCCTACACCACGGGCAAGAACGGCATCGCGATGTGGGAGCAGCCGGCGCTCGACGCCGCGGTCGCGCGCTACGATCGCGCCGGATTCCAGGTCATGCTGCACGCGATCGGCGACCGCGCGATCCACATGGCGCTCGATGCCTATGAGAACGTCAAGCGCGTCAACCCGCCGCGCGACAGTCGTCATCGAATCGAACACATCGAAGTACCGGCGCTCGCCGACCTGCCGCGCTTTCGAGAGCTCGGAGTCATCGCCTCGACGCAGGCTCTATTCGCGAACCCGGACAAGACCACGCTCGAGAACTACTCACCGCTGCTCGGGCCAGAGCGCGCGAGCATCGCCAACGCCTTCAAACTTTTCGACGACGCCGGCGCCGTGCAGGCCTTCGGCAGCGACTGGCCGGTGTTCTCGATGGAAGTGCTGACCGGGATCTACTGCGCGGCGACCCGCATGACACAGCAGGGAACTCCGGCAGGCGGATATTTCCCGGAGCATTGCATTACCGTCGAAGCCGCGCTGGCGCACTTCACGCGCGACGCGGCGTTTGCGTGTTTCGACGAGCACGACAAGGGCACGCTGGAGCGCGGAAAGTTCGCGGACTTCGTCGTGCTCTCGCAGAACATCGTCGAGGAGCCGGCCGCACGCGTCTCGAGCGCCCGCGTGCTGCGCACCGTGATGGGCGGCCGAGACAGCTTTAGCGCGCCTGAGGCGAAGTGAAGCGAAGGCAACCGGCGCCTTGAATTCCCGGGAAGACGCACCCCAATGCAGCGTCGAAACGAGCATGAAGACACTCCCGCTCCTTCTCCTGGGCCTTTGCGTACTCGGCGGTTGCACGACGGGGGCGACGAAGCAGGCTGTAACCCATGAGGAACCCACGTTCCTGACAGTGATTCCGCTCAAGCACGCCTCCGCCATCGAGGTGGCCAACGCGCTCAACAAGGTCAAGAGCCGCGTGCGGCTGGTCGCCGATCAACGCACGAATTCGCTGATCCTTTCCTACGCCAGCCAGACCGACCTGAAAGAAATCAGCGACTGCATCGCTCAGCTCGACATCGAGGTCAAGTAGTACGGAGTCAGGTACTTCCCCACCCTACCTTTTCGTCGCGTGCGCGCCCTCCGGCGCGCACAAGGCGAAAAGGCAGGGTGGGGAAGGACCGGACTCGGTACTCCGCTACGGATGCAATTCCAGCACGATCGTCGTCGCGCCAGCTGACCAGTCGACGGTCGCCGGAGTGAAGGTGCCCGCGGGAACGTTGCTCGCCGTGAGCGCTCCGCTCGGGAGTGCGACCGGTCGCGTCGTACCGCCGGGCATTTTCAGGCGCAGTTTTCCCGCAGCATCGCTCTGCGCTGTCGAGACCGCGAAAGCGAAGATGTCCTCATCGCTGATCGCCGAACCTTGGCCCGTGCGCCATGCGATACGCTGATTCGCCACGGGCAAGTGCGTCGTCGCATCGATGATCTGAATCTCGCGCTCGATCGTTTCGATGGCGAGATCGACCGTGTCGTCAGCCGCGGGCGCGAGCGTCACATGTTGTGGCGAAGTCCAGGACCATCCCTCCGGCGAGGAGTACTCCAAGACGAGTTCGTGCCCTGGCACGAAGCCACCCATCGAATAGCGTCCCTCGAAGGTCACGCCCGATTCAGCTCCGGTGAAGTTGGCAACGCTCCCGAGCGGTCGCGCGCGCGCACGTCCCGCAACAGCAGGGCCACCGTCGATTCGCACGCTGCCCTTCAGGTGAGCGGGATAGCTCGAGCGCACGTCGATTTCGATCAGCGTCGGCTCGCCTGTAGCCACTTGAAAGAGTCCAAGCTGCGGTCCGGATCCCACCTTGTTGCCCGGCCCGAATTCGTCGTAGGTCTCCGAAAACACGGTCAGGCTCGCGCTGATCTGGCCGACGGGAAGCGGGCCGAACCGAAAGCTGCCGTCTGCACTCAGTTCACCGGGTTCTGGCGCAGCTCTCAGCTCGTAGAAGAAACTGTGTCCCTCGATCACGCGGACGGCGAGCATCGTGTCCGCGAGCGGCGCATTTTCGGGCAGCAGCAGTCGTCCGGCGAAGAAGCCCGAATCCGGTTGGATGAACTGAAGCGCGCTGGTATCCGGAAGCAAAATTGTGCGATCGCTCCTCAGCCAACGACTCCAGCTCGCGCGCACGGTCCAGCTTCCCGGTTGCCGCCCTGCGAAGTGGAAGCTGCCAGCGGCGTCGGTTTTCGTGGAACTTTGGACTGGCGGCACTAGGCCATCGCTCGAGGACACGCTTGCTCCCTTGCCAAGGGTGTGTCCAGCCAGGGCTCCCGGCGTCAGTTGCATCTCGACATTCGCCAACGGCGTGGTGCCGTCGCTCGCCAGGACGCGGCCATGGATCGCGCTCGCCGCAGCGAAGCTCACCACCACGTTGCGCGTCTCCAAGGCTTGCAGGTTGGAGACCGTGAATTGCTTGGGCGCTCGTTCCGCGATCTTGAGCTCGAGCGAATAGGTGCCCGGCCACACTTCGGACACGAGACCGTTGGCCGGAGGATCGGCATCGGCCGCGACCAGCGGCAAAATTCCGCCCGGCGTCGAATGCCCGAACTGCCGCACGATCAGTTCATACCGGCCGCCATAGATCGTCTGATCCTCATCGAGGATCGTGAGTTGCATGGCGGCGTTGCCCTTGACGGAGGCCTTGATGACAGCGCCAGGCTGCACATCGTCCTTGCTCCACTCGACAATGCGCGGGTCCACGATGCGCACGCGATAGGAACCTGGCGCAAGTCCGTCCGCGCTGTAGGTTCCGATGCTCTGGGGACGCAGTACGGCAGGGAGCGGCGCGCTGCCGGGCTGTTCGATCCAGACGTGTTCGGGCTGCAGCAGGAACGGCGCATTGCGCGGAGAATTCACTTTGACCGTGATGCGTTGCCGCAGATCGGGTCCGCGGTAGACGAGATCGATCGGCGTGAGTTGGTCCGCGACCACTTCGAAGGACAGCTTCTCGCCCTTCGCGTCGCTGGCATGGCTTGCAGTCAGCGCCACGCGCCGCGGGGGCAGGCCGTCGAGCCGGAAGTTCGAAGCCTGCGCGTCGGCCACCGCATAGCTCATGGCCGAAGCGCGGCCTTGCAGGTGGTCGGGCGGTTCGATCTGCGCGCTCAAGGACCAACCTTGGAACAGTTGTTCACCTTGCGCATTGACGACGCGCGCTAACACCGAGCCGGCGGCTTCGAGTCGCACCTGGCCAAGATCGCGAATCGTGCCTGCCGCAAGGTCGTTCCAGCGCCACACCGCGCGGGCGCAATTCGGCGCATCGACTTGCAGCGAGATCTGATAGCCGGCCGGCGCGGTGAAGGCCAGTTCGAAACTTCCATCTGCGGAATTCGTGCTCACCGGCGGCTCCGTCCACGGTACCGATTCGCCCATTCTCGCGAAGCCATCGATCTCCAGTCGCGCATCGCTCGCCGGACTTCCATCCGCGCGCAGGAAGCGACCGCGCACGATGGCTTGATCGCTCGGAACATGGGCCTGGGCCGAAAGCGATCGCGACCCTGGATTCGGCTCGGGTTCGGCGACAGTCGATGTCTCGAGCACATGGCCTGCGCTCGCCTCACTCGCCGCCGCCGCTGCAGGTTCAGCGGGACTCTTCGCTGCGATCAGTTCGACCGCGGCAGTTGACTCCGCACCCGTGCGAGAGCGCCACAAAAGCCACGCCGGTGTCGCGACCGCGAGCGGCACGAGCAGCGCGATCATCAAGCCCGCCGACGCAAGACTCGCCACCGGCACCGCTGCGCCGGTCAACTCCGACGCGCGACGCAACACACGTCCGCGAATCGCCGCGATGTCCACGCGCCACAGCGAAGCGCCGAAGGCCGTGCCGGCCATGCTCGCAGGCAGGAGCTTGCGCAGTTGCTTCATGCCGCGGTGCAGACGCACGCGCGTCGTGATGTTCGACAATTCGAATTCGCGCGCCAGTTCCGCGGGCGGCGCGCCGTCGAGCAGGTGGCGGCGCACGAGGCCGGCGTAGTTCCGGTCAAGCCGACTCACCGCAGCCTCCACGGCGCCGGCGATCTCGCTGGCCTGCACGTCGGACAGCGGGTCCGCATTGCCCGGCTGGTGCACACGCTCGGGATCCACTTCGCGATTCGAGCGCGCGCGCTGCTTGTGGGCCTGCATCGAGAGGATCCCGAGCAACCACGGCACGAGTGGACGGCGCTCGTCAAAACCGGCCGCGCTTTCGATCGCGGCCAGGAAGGTCGCCTGGACCAGGTCCTCAGCATCCGGGGCGGACTTCGCGAGGTGCGCCGCCACCGACGCCAACTCCGGTGCCGTGCGATCGAAGACCCTGGCCAGGGCGCGCATGTCGTTCTGATCGCGGAAGCGCAGGAAAAGGGCGGTGAGGTTTTCGCTCATGGTTCCAATACTTCCGGGGAGCGCTGGGCGCGTTTCAGCAATTCCCGCAAGTCAGGATAGGCTGGCCTGCGAAGTTCAGCTCATTTCCGTCCGAAGCGAGGCCCTCTCATGAACTCCATGCTCCGCCTGGCGCGCACGCTGCTCGCCAGCGCAATGGCCGCCGTCGCGCTAGCTGCGCCGCTGCTCGCGAACACCTGGATCGTCGACATCAACAACGGTGCTGGCGCGAACTTCACGCAGATCACTGATGCTGTGATCGCGTCGCAGGCGGGTGACGTGATCATCGTCAGGCCTGGCGCGTACATCCCGCCCGTGAATGGGCTCGCGATCAACAAGGGCGTCACGATCCTTGGGCAGGGCATCGTCAGCATCGGCCCCTTCGGATTTGGAGTGGTCGAGGTCAACGGCTTGCCCAACGGCGAAGTGCTGCTCATCGTCAATCTGGTGGCCGGTGGTTTTCAGCTCTCGTCCTCGCAGGGCTCGGTCACGATTCGCGAATCCAAGGCTTTCTATGGAATCACCGTGAACTCGTGTTCGGACGTGCGAGTGCAGTCGATGTCCGGAATCGTCGGGGAAACCCGCGTGAGCAACTCGCGCGTCGAGATCGCGGACTGCATGCTGCGCGGGAGCACCGGTCAGGCCGGTTGCTGCTGGGGGTTTCCTGGTGGCAACGGATCGAGCGGACTCTCGGTCCTCCCCGGTTCCCTCGTGCACCTTGTGCGTAGCAACGTCCATGGCGGCAATGGGGGCGATACCAATGGTGGGCCGGCCTACGGAGGCGCTGCCGGAGCGGGCGTCGAAGTCCACAACGCCGAGCTGTGGATCGACGGTGGAGGCATCGCTTCGATCCAAGGAGGACTCGGTGGTCTTGGCGAGTTCTGCGTGTGGGATGGCGCCTGCGGACCGGGCCTGTGGAACGACAACGGGACCGTGATCCGTTCCGGCAGCTCGCGGTCGAGGAGCCCTCGCTGTCTCGCCGAGAGGCGAGAGCTGAGCAGCGCGGCCCAGTCGATGG
>JANMRV010000027.1:0-5510 GCA_031388685.1 Planctomycetota bacterium | reverse complement strand
CGAGCTCGCGGCTCCGCCTTTTCCAGCGGGCATCCTGCCGGCCCAGGGCTTGTTCATCGAAGGCGAGTTCGTCTACGGACTGGCCATACGCGAGCCCGGTGATCACGCCGGGCATGCGCTGCGCGTTCCCGTCGAATCCTTGCGCCACGGCGATCTTGGCGCCTTCGAGTTGTGGGATGGGCAGTGGTCGCGTGCGACGAGCGATTCGAAGCCGACCGCTGTGCTTGCCGATGCGTCTCCCGAATTGTCGCTGCACTTCGATCGCGGACTCGGCTGTTACGTCCACCTGCGTTCGCTCGGATTTGGGGCCACGACGCTCGCGATCGCGACGGCCGATCGGATCAGCGGCCCGTGGTCGGACCCCGCGAGCGTCTATCGCCCGCCCGAGTCGAGCGCCCAGAACGCGTTCGTCTACGCGGGCAAGGCACATCCCCAACTGCTCGGAGCGGACCTCGTCGCGACCTACGCCTCCAACAGCTTCGATTTCGCGACACTGGTCGAAGACACAAACTTGTACTTCCCGCGCTTCGTGCGACTGAATAGGAATGTTGTCCATGGACAGTAGGCCCGCACTCGGTGTAGATCTCGCGTCGGAACGTCTAGGTCGCAGCAGCACGTTGGTGATCTCGCTCTTCGATCACCTGCCGGCTGAACTGCAGCGCTGGAAGCCGTCGCCGGAGCGCTGGTCGCTGCTCGAAATCGTCAACCATCTCGCGGACGAAGAAGTCTTGGACTTTCGCACACGCATCGAACGCACGCTGCGCGATCCTTCCGAAGCCTGGCCTTCGATTTTACCGCAGGATTGGGTCGCGGAGAAAAAGTACAACGAGCGCGACCCGATCGAGTCGCTCGACCGCTTCCTCAAGGAACGCAAGCAGTCCTTCGATTGGCTGCGCACGCAGCGCTCCGCCGCCTGGACGAACGTGCACGTGCACCCGAAACTCGGTCCCATGTCGGCGAAGATGCTTCTCGCCAACTGGATCGCCCATGACTTCCTGCACGCGCGCCAGATGCTGCGCCTGCACCACGAACTTCTTGCAGATCTCGCCGCGCCCGAATCGCTCGACTACGCCGGCCCGTGGTGAACGTTCGGTTCGTACGCCGGCCACGATTGCAGGCGCGCGTCTTCAACGGCGCCGCCGGCGCTGAAATGGTAAAGACTTCGAAAGCGCCCGGATTCCAGGCCAAAAACCTGCTCGGCGGGCGAGTCGAAGAAGCACCCGATGCCCGTGCCGCGGATCCCGAGCGCCTCGGCTTCCAGGTACAGGATCTGGCCGATCAGGCCGCATTCCCAGAAAAGGCGCGGATAGAACCACGCGCCGTGGCGCTCCAGCGAAGGCTCGAAGTCGCAAAGCATCGCCGCCGCGAACACGCCGTCGGCCGCGATTTCTTGATGGCAGCTGACGGCGCGAGCGGTTGAGCGCATGTCGCCGGCGAGCAGGCGATGGAGCGAAAGTCCCGCGGGCGCGTCATCGATTTCCTGCCACAGAAAAGTCGAGCGCATCGCCGCGCGCCAGAAGGGTAGCTGCCCAGGATCGCGTGCAAGGAAGTAGAGCCCGCTCTCCAGATCGCGCACGCGATGCACGAAAAACCCCAGGCCCACGCGTGGCGCCCAGGGCAGCACGTCGCTCGGGAAGCGGCAAGTCTGCGCGCACAGGCGCAGGAATGCCGGTCGATCGATCGAAGTCTTGCCGTCGAAGGCAATGGCGCTTCTGCGCGTGTGCAGAATGTGGCGAAGATCGAGGTCGCTGTCGTCAAGCCCTGACGGCGCGGGCACAGGTTCGGGTTTCACTTCGTTGGCCCATGTCAAGTTCGTGCGCGACTTGCGGCTGGCACGAGCCACGAAGTCGATCGCGTCCCATTCGAGATGATCGCTGGAGAGCTGATTGGGAGTCCCGCGCAGCACGATGCGACCGAATGCACCGGGAACCTGCAGTTCGCCGAGCACTCCGGCAGCGGGCCTTGTGCTCACGACGAGCAGCACGTCCGGCGTTTCTGCTTCCGCGCCGTGGGCATTTTCGAGCCGCAGCAATTGAATCAACTCGTCGTGGCCGAGGTCGTCCGCGAGTTTCACGCTCCAGCCGAGCGCTTTCGCGGCGATCGCCAAGGCGCCGATCGCATGTCCGAGGTCATGTTGACAGTAGCGCCAGGCCCGTTCGCCGTACTTCCACGCTTCGCGCCAATGAATGGAGGTCAGGCCGATGAAAAACGTTTCCGTGCCGCAGGGCACTGTGAACTCGCGCCAGACGTCTAGCGGAATCTCCGCGCGCACTTCGAGCGCATGTTCGCGCGGCGCGTAGTGCGCCAGGATCGGCGTGCTGCACACACCGTCGATCGCAGGCGCGAGCGCGTGGGCTTCGGTCGGATGCAAGTTGCCGCTCGACGGATTCACGCGCAGCGCCCAGCGCGAATCGCCGTACTGCTTCCAGGCCGAGAGCGCGAGGGAGTCGAGCAACAGTCGCGAAAGGCTCGCGTGGTCGAGCGCCACGGCGCGCAGCTGCTTCGAACCGAAGACGTCCGCGTAGCGCGGACCCGCTGCGGCCGAGCTTCGATCGAGCGCGACGAGCGGCGCGCCGACGTAGCGCCGGAACGGATCGGGCTGCGTGGCCCAGTCGAGATCGAAGGGTCCGCGGGCGTAACGCTGGAAGTCGTGACGCGTCGCGGAATGGTAGGCACGGACCTCTTCGATGCGGCGCGCGGGCGAGTCGGGCGGCAATGGCGCAGGAGCGGAATCGCTCGGGCGCCTGCGGAAGAAGTCGAAGGGGTTGGGCATACCGGGAAGGAGAGAGTACTTGCGGCGCGTAGAATGACGCAGATGGAAACACTCCTGATGCGCCAGAAGATCTTTGCCTTCGGCGACGACTACACCGTCGTGGATGGGGTCGGTCGCGAGCGCTTCCTGGTCGACGGCAAGGTCTTCACCTTGCGGGACACGCTCGACATCCAGGATCCGCGCGGAAACGTCCTCGCGCGCATCACGCGCCGCATCCTGGCCTGGGGGCCGACCTATGAAATCGCGCGCGGCGGGAATGTGATCGCGGTCGTCAAGAAGGAGCTGTTCACTTTTTTTCACTGCCGCTTTACGGTCGACGTGCCCGGCCCCGACGACCTGGAAGCGAAGGGCGATTTCTTCGATTACGAATACGCTTTCGAACGCGACGGCCGCACGGTCGCGACGGTTTCGAAGCGTTTCTTCGCCTTTCGCGACACCTACGGAATCGAGATCGCGGACGGCGAGGATCCGGTTCTCTTGCTGGCGTCAGCCGTGGTCATCGACCAGTGCTGCCACGAAAAGCGTTGAGCGCTCGCTCACTTGCCTTCCGGCGCTATTTCGATATCGAAATCGAGGTACGAACCGTCGGGATCGATTTCCTTGCCAAGTTTCATCAGGCGCTCGCCTTCCTTCTTGTCGCCATCCTTGGCGCTCTTGTCGTGCGCGGCCATGTCGCGCAAGTTGCGCCCCAGCGCGAAGTAGTAGTCGCCAGTCAAGGGATCGAGTTCGATCGCCTTGCGCCACATTCCCTGCGCTTCCTTGTCCTTGCCCGTGCCGTCGAGCAAGCGCGCGTAGCGATGAAAAGTCGTCGGATTCTTGGAGCCCGCATCGATTGCCTCCTTGAACAGGCGCGTGGCCTTGATCGAGCGCCCGCTGTTCGCGGCTGAGGTCGCCGCCGCTTCCTTGCCGCGCGCCGTCACCAGGACGAGCTTTTCCTGTATGTAAGCGTGCCATTCCTTCTCCATCGCCTTCAGCGCGACATCGTCCTTGATGTCGAGGTACTTCATGAACGCGGCGCAGACGTCCTTCTGCTCGACATCCTTGAGGTTCTGACCGTTGAGGTGACGCTTGATGTCCTTGGCGGTCGGCAGCGCGACGATGAACTTTTGGAACTTCGCCGAGTAGCGTTTGTCGTTCATCAAGAAATGCACGAGCGCCCAGCCCCAGGTGTAGTGCTCGTACATCCCGTCAGTGGAAATCAACTTCTTGAGATCCATCATCGTGCCGCTGGCGATGTCGTCCTGGACCTCGACCAGACGGCCCTCGAGGATCAGGCCGGTCGTCAGCTTCTTCGTCTCGGGGTCCCAGTGGCTGGCGCCGTAGTATTCGGCCAGCGATTCGCCGGGGAAGTGCGGCATGGAGAAATCCATGTCGATCAACTTCTGGAGATAGTGATTGGTCTCATGGAACATCACCTCTTCGGTGAAGTTCACGTCGAGACGGTCGTGGAAGAAGTTCAGTTCCAACGGCGGAATGAAGCGGAAATAGCCGAGCACACCGCCGCCGGCTCCGCCGGTCGTGATCATGTCGGAGTAGTTGCTGTACAGGCAGACCTTGAGTTTGCCTAGGCCCTTGGGCGGCGTGATCTTCCAGTCGCGCAGGAACTGCGCAAAGTACGCTTCCATCAGCTCGCGGTAGTTTTCGAAGACCTCCGGAGTCAGCGTGTGTTCGAAAGCGAAGTTCTTGCTGGGCACCTGATAGCGGTCGCGCCATTCCGCGTGTGCCTTGAAGACCTCGAGGTCCTTGATGCGCTTGTCGACGCGCTTCTTGAGCAGGGCATCGCGCGACTTGGGACTGATCCACTTGCCCTCGAAGCGGATCATGCCTTTGGAAACCTGGTCCTGCTCCTCCGCGCTCGCCGGCGGCGCGAGCGCCTCGCCTTCGATCAGTACGTCGCCAATCAACGCATCGGGCACGAGCACCTCGCCGTTCTCGAAGACGATTTTCACGCCTCCTGCTGCTCGAGTCAGCTTGTGCCCCTCGACGATGCGGCCGTCCTTGAGGCATAGAAAATCCGCTTGCGCGAACGAGGCGAGCAGTGCGCTAGCAAGCAACGCGGCTGTGAAACGGCTGATCATTCGATTCTTCCCTCCGATCAACTGACGCTCTTGACATAGGTCGCCTGGAACGCGTCCCACTCCTTGTCGCTCCAGCCGTGGAAACTGCGCTCGAAGGTGGAATCCAGCAGTTGTTTCTCGCGCTGCTTCCAACCCTGGGCAGTCTTCTTGTAGCGCTCCTCTTCCTCTTTCTCGGTGGCGGGAGCCTTGTCGACCTGCTTGCCCTTGGATTTGTCCGCGGCCTCGATCTCGACAATCGTGGCCTTCAGGTTCTTCATGTAGTCGCGCAGGACTTCCTTGGTCTTCGGATTCTTCGACGCCGGCCCGGTGACCAGGAAACGCACGAGTCCTCCGGCTTCCTTGGCACGGCCGAAAAATCCTTCTGCGGAATCCGTGTACTGCTCGGTTCCCATTTTCATCAAGTCGCGCACGCTGGTGAGCTTGCCTTCGCGGATGCGTTCGCGGATCCCGTCGCGTTCCCAGTCGTCGACGCGGAACTCGACCTTGTTGCCTTTCGCGCGCGCGGTACCGATCACCTGGTCGAGGCCCTGGGTCAGCCAGTAGGGCATGGCTACGGACATGTCGCGGTCGCGCTCGGAAAACCACAGCTGCAGGAGCTGGTTGTTGACGCGCTCGACCGCCCAGCCGGTGACGAAGCCCCCGTTGTCTTGCGAGATCAC
>JANMRV010000343.1:0-2277 GCA_031388685.1 Planctomycetota bacterium | reverse complement strand
CGGAAGAAGCCCAGGCCGGCGACGTTGCGACCGAGCTCTTCCTTGTACCGATCGACGATCTTGTGGTTGAGGCAGTACGAGCAGCGGTACGGGCAACCGCGCGACGAGAGCACGCCGAACCAGCCGTGCTTCTGATCGGTGATGCGCTGGGTGTCGAAAAGGCCGTAGTCGGGCACCGGCAGGATGCGAAGGTCGGGAAACTCGCCGACCGGGTTGTGGACCCAACGTTCGGCTGCGACCGGAGCCTGGTCGGCCTCGGCTGGGCGCACGCCGCCCTTCCATGAAAGGAAATTGGGCACGTCTTCGGGGCTCTCGCCCTTCGCGATGCGCTGCACGAGCGCGACCAGGGAGTCTTCGCATTCGCCGACGCCGACGTGATCCCAGATCCCGTCCGACATGACGTCGATCGGGACCATGGTCGGGTGGATGCCGCCGACGATCAGCGGCGGAAGCTCGACTCCGGCCTCTCGCGCGCGCCGGCGCAGCCCCGCCGCCAGCCCCTTGGCCGCCGTGTACTGCTGGGTCAGGCACGAAAAGGCCACCATGCCTGCCTCCCACTCGACGATCGCGCGCCAGACATCCTCTTCATCGGGGATCGGCGGCAGGTTCTCGTTCAGATTGACGAGCCGCGTCTCGTGGCCGGCCACTTTCAAGCACGCCGACAGCGAAGCCAGGCCGTGATTGAACCCCATCTGCGTGTAGAGGTTCGGGTAGATGAAGAGGACGCGCATGAGATGGAACTCCCGGGCCGGAGGAACGCCAGGATACTTGCGAATCGTCGGCGGTGCAGTCCCGAAACCGACATGGGCCACGGGAAGCGTCCGAAAGCTGCGCGCTTCAGGCTCCGATCAAGCTTTCAAGTGCCCTTGCGCTCCCAGATGACTGCGCTTCAACCACCGTCCGCGATCCAAGTTCCCGCCGCCCGCGACTGGACATCGATTCACCCGGCATAGATGCTCGGCGCCGCATGATCATCACCGTCCTCACGCACCTCCTCAAGGAGCGCGACTCCAAGAGCTACGACATCGTGATCGATCAGGTCTCCGCCGGGCTCAAGGCGCGCGGCCACGACGTCTCGGTCTTCGGCGTTCACGGGAACATGGTCAAGCTGATCGAGGGTCTGCGCGAGCGCAAGCCGGACCTGATCTTCAACCTGATGGAGACTTTCGGAAAGTCGCAATTGGGTTCGATCGGCGTGGTCGGTCTGCTCGATCTGCTCGGCCTGCCCTACACCGGCGGTGGCCCGGGCGAGTTCTATTTGCAGGAAGACAAGTGCATCACGAAAAAGATTTTGGCGTACGAGAACATCCGCTATCCCGCCTACGCGGTGACGCCTGTCGACGCGGACACGAAGTCGACCGGCGATCTGCGCTTCCCGATGTTCGTCAAGCCGTTGCGCATGGACGCGTCGATCGGCATCAGCTCGAAGTCCTTGGTGCGCACAGCGAAGGAATTGAGCGAGCGCATCAACGCGATCCACAAGTTGAAGGATTCCGCGCTGACCGAGGAGTACATCGAAGGTCGCGAGTTCTTCGTTGCCTTGCTCGGCAACAAGCAGCCGCAGGTGTTGCCTGTCCTCGAAGTCGATTTCTCCGGCATGCCGGCCGGCGCACCGAAGATTCTTGACGCGAAGGCAAAGTGGGACAAGGACAGTCCGGAGTACAAGGGCTCGAAGGTCGTGCTAGCCGAACTCGATCCGGAGATGAGTGCGAAGATCCAGAAGATCGCGCTCGAAACCTACAAGGCGCTGCGCGTGCGCGATTACGGCCGCGTCGATTTGCGCATGGACGAGGCGGGGAATGTGTACGTGATCGAGGTCAACGCGAGTTGTTATCTGGAGCGCAACAGCGAACTGGCGATGGCGGCGAAGGCGGCGGGGATCGAGTACGAGGACCTGCTCGAGCGCATCGTGCAGCTGGCGCTCGAACGGCGGCGCTGAGTACCGAGTCAGGTACTTCCCCACCCTACCTTTCTCGCCCGGCCGCACTCGTTGCAGGCCCCTCCCGATCCTTCCTGCCATCTGCCGCTGCCTCGCCGGTCGCATTTGCAGCGGCGTGAACAGGTAGGGTGGGGAAGTACCTGACTCGGTACCCTACGGCCAGGTCGCCTTGGTGCCGGCGAATTCGCGGCTGAGCGCGGATGTTGACTCGGGGGACTCCGAGCCCAGGAGAATTGTCCTGCGCGCCGCGCCATCGCCGAGTACCGAGTCAGGTACTTCCCCACCCTGCCTTTCTCCTCCCGCAGCGCAGAATGCGGAATCTCTGCGGATATTTCCTG
>JANMRV010000009.1:0-3554 GCA_031388685.1 Planctomycetota bacterium | reverse complement strand
GAGCGCAACCCCAGCCGCGAGATCGCGCGCACCCTTGAACAGCGCGGTTTGGGCACGGGGATCGAAGTCGATGCGGCGGAATTGCCGGTGGCTTTCCACGCCGTCGCTCCTGCGATCGATGCCGCGCTCGCAGCGTTGACTCGGCCGCCCGATGTGATCCTTGGAATCGGGGTCTGGGGAAACGGCAACTGCTTTCGCTTGGAGCGACGCGCACGTGGAATCTTCGACGCGACGCGCTTGGACAACGATGGCGACACCGGCGCGGGCATCAATCTGGGGCCGGAGCGAACGACCGACTACGACCTTGAGCGCTTGGCGGAAGTCATGCGCGCCGCCGGAGCGGGCGAGGTGCGGATCTCCGAGGACGCCGGCCGCTACGTTTGCGAGCGCACGTATCTGCACCTTTTGACCCGCGCGCAGGAACTCGGCGCGCGCGCGATCTTCCTGCACGTTCCGCCCTTGGACGTCATCGACATCAAGCGGCAGATTGCCTGCGTCACCGCGTTGGCGCGGGAGTTGTGCGCGTAGGAAAGCCGCGACGGTTCCTGGTTCCAGTGGCGTAGCAGCGGCACCCGGCCGCACCCGAACTCTGCGGGGGTCCCATGCCCCCTTCGCCGTATGCCGGAGCGCAAGGCCGCGGCCTATCGTCATGCATACAGGAGGAACTCCCGTGTTCAAAGCGATGCTGGCGCTCTGCGCCGCGGCGGTGGTGTTTCCGCAATCGGTCCAAGATCGTCCAGACTTGTCCCGCGATCTCACGCAGCTGACGAAGACTGCGTTCGAAGCTGCCGATGCGCGCAAGTTGGATGTGGTCGTCATGTTGCGCGACGAGACGTTCGTCTCGATCAAACTGGGTTCGGACAAGGCGGCTGCTTTCGAGGCCTCTCTCGAAGGCGGCCTGCACGCGGTTTTCGCGGGGCTCGCCATGCAGCTGTGCGACAAGGGCGAACTCGATCTCGAGGCCGGCGTGGGGAAAGTGCTGCCGGAGCTGGGTCCGACGCTGGGCAAGATCACGACGCATCAGTTGCTCACGCATACCGCCGCGCTGCACGATTGGCAGGAGTTCAACGCGCCCACGCCCGCGGAGCGTCTGACGCGATTGGCGGCCGCGGGCACGCTCGCGGAACCTGGAACGTGCTTCCAGCCTTCCACGGGGGATACGTTTGCGCTGGGCGTGTTGCTGCAGCGCGTCACGCACTCCTCGGTCATCGAACTCGCGGAGAAGGAAGTTTTTGCGCGCTGCGGAGCGAGCGGCGTCGGCGTCTGCGCGAAAGGCACGTCGGTGCCCGGCCTCGCCAGCGCTCTGGGCGAGCGCGAGATCTGCGGTTCCGCCGCCGACCTCGCCGCATTCATGCGCGCGCTGTCCGCGCGCAAGCTGACTTCGGAACGTTCGTGGGTTGCCATGACCACCGGAGATCTGCTTGTCGATGGCAGTCGGACGCGTTTCGGCCATGGGATGGACTTGGCGCAACTCGCCGACCATGAGCGCGTGGCGTTCGGCGGCAATGGCGGTGGCGCGCGCTTGGCTGTCGGGTACTACCCCGCGTTCGAAATGACAGTAGCAGTGTTCGCCTCCGGCCTATCCGACGGCAAACCGCTCGAGGTCGAAGTGCTGGAGCGCAATCTCGCGCGAGCGGTTTATTCCGTTCCCGCACCGCAGATTCGCGACATCCCCTTGGAGCCCGCGCAGGCCGAGCGCTACTGCGGTGAATACCTGATCGGCTGCGATCGCGTGCAGGTGCTGGTGCAGGACAAGCACCTCGTGCTCGTATTGTTACGCCGCGAGCCCATTACGCTCCTGCAGCAGGGCGAGAACGAGTTCATTGCCGAGCAGGACCACGACGTTGCCGTGCACTTCGAGGGTGACGGCAAGCGCGCCGGCTCCTTCCTGCTGGTCGAGCGCGGCTGGCAGACGCGGGCAAAACGAATCGATTGAGTTCACGCGCCTTCGTCCCAAAGGCCGCACGATTTCGGGCCGCGCGCGCATCTGTGCATGATCTGCGCCAGCATGGGGTCGATGGCTGTATGGGGTGACGATTGTCTAAGCCTCCTCGCGCCGCCTCAGCTGCTTTGAGCGTTCAGCAAGGACCCATTCGCGTCCTTGTTTACCTCTGCCCGGGGAGGATCGCGAAAGACTCAATGTCCTTTGCTGCCCCATCGCGGCTAGGATTGAGCTGCAAGGAACTCCCATGATCCAACTTGTCTCAGAACGACTTGCCCAAGTAGGTGAACTCTGTCGCGTGCACGGGGTTGCGCGACTCGATCTCTTTGGATCAGCAGCGGCAGGCAATTTCGACCCTGAGCGCAGCGACCTCGATTTTGTCGTCGAATTCAAGAGTTCCCCGGACATCAGCATCGCCGACCAGTACTTCGGCCTTCTCGAGGGTCTCGAGCGGCTCTTCCAGCGTCGCGTCGATCTCGTGATGAGTCGAGCGTTGCGCAACAAGTTCATGCTGCGTTCGATCGAGGCGACCCGCGAACGACTGTATGCATCCGAAGTCGCCTAAACTGCTCGAGGACCTGGTCGATGCCGGGCAATTCGTCCTCTCCACATGTCATTCGAGGACGATGGAGTCTTTCTAGGCTGATCGCCTCGCGAGACAGGCCATCGAACGGAATTTCGAGATCATGGGAGAAGCTCTCCGCAGACTCGAACGATTTGACTTGGACACGTTCCAGGCAGTCGGCGATGCACGCCGAGTTGTACAGTTTCGAAACGTGCTCGCGCACGGCTACGACATGGTCGACGCGGCACTTGTGTGGCGAATCGTTCAAGACGATCTTCCACCTCTGATGACGCGGGTCGTCGAACTGCTTCGACCGCTCGGTTGAGCCTCAAGCTTCTGACTTCGGTGCCACGGAGCAGACCCAGGTCGAGTCGATTCGCTCAACGCGGCGGACATAGTTCTACGGCAGCTTCACCGAAATCGGCTGGTGGGTCAGGCTGATCACCATGAGCACGATATTCGCAGCGACCATCGTGCCGAGCAGCAGGACGATCCAGAGCCAGGGCTTTTGTCGGAAGAGTTCGCGCATGTTCAGGGTCCTTGGAAAGTCAGCTCGACCGTTTGGACTTCCTTCGATTTCTCGTCGCTGACTTTGACGCCGACTTGGAAAGCAGAACGCCAGGCGCTGCGTTGGATGAAAGCGAAGATCGAGACCGTGGCCTCGCCGAGCGGATCGATCTCGACCTCTTCGGACGAGACGCGCCACTCGACGCTGGGATCGGAAAGCCTCACGACAAAGGGCTCGAGCTTGTATTCGGCCCTTGCGGCGGACTTGTTCTGCAGGTGAATCGTGAACAAGTTCTGGATGCGCGATTCTTCGAGCGTGTAGGGCATGCCGCGCGCTCGAAGCGAAGTGGCCTCGAACGAGGTGCGCTGTGACGCCGTCATCAGGAACACGGTCAAACCGACGAGCGCGAGCACGCCATAGAGCAGCACGCGCGGCCGCAGCCAGCGGTGCCCGAGTCCCTGGAATCCGCGCAGTGAATCGTAGCGGATCAATCCCGTGGGCCGGCCGATCTGGGTCATGATCGAGTCGCAGGCATCGAC
>JANMRV010000880.1:0-8173 GCA_031388685.1 Planctomycetota bacterium | reverse complement strand
GACGCGCTCAGTCCTTGAACGCATCGGCGCCCGCCATGGCCGCCGGACTTCCCGACTGCAGAGTCAGATCGCCCTTGGAGGCATCCTTGAACAGCGGATCGACTCCATAGACGCCGCCGATCTCCTGCGCGGGCAGGCGCACAGCCGCACGTGTCCGCGGAAGGTCGTCGATGCAGGACCACACGTTGCGCTCGAATCGAAAAGACTTCGGCTCAGTGCCCGGACCGCAGTTCACGCCGCCTTCGCTCCAACTGTCCGAGCGAAACACGACCAGATTGTCGCTGAATTCTCCGGCACGGCAGGGCACGAAGTTCTCTTCGCGTGTCTCCTGCAGGATGCGCATCGCCCAGCGCTTGGGCAGATAAATCGTGTTGAAGCGCACGACGGCCTGATCGGCGCCGACGAACGCGACGGGCGTGTCGCTCCCTAGGAACGTGTTGCCCTCGACGAAGATGTCGGTCGCCTCGAAGCGCGGCTCGGTCCACGTCGAGATCGGCGGCCTGAAATACTCGAGCCCGGTGCTGCCGCCGATGTTGACAGCGCGCGAGCCGGCGTTGTCGAAGCGGCAGCGCTGGATCTCGATGTCGCGCGAACCGCCTTTGGCCTGGACACCACTGGCACAGGCGACATCGGCGGGATTACGGAACACGCACTTGCGCAGGATGCCGCGCCTGCAGCCGACCATGTCGATGGCCGAACCGCCCTCGCCCCAGCGCTCGACCGTGCAACCCTCGAGGACGAAATTGTCGGCGCCCGAAAGTTTGATGCCGTCGCAGTTCCCCTTCGGTCCGACGTCGCGGACGGTGATGCGGAGCAGGACGACGTGCAGAGCCGGCGATTCCATGCTGCCGCCGTCGTCGATGTTGAGCCCGTTGCCGGTCTGCTGCTCGAAGACGAGGTCTTGAAGTTGGACGTACTCAGGATCGCTGAGTTGGATTCCGGACGCTCCACCCCGGAACACCGGCGGATTCACGGCGTCGGCGGCGGAGATCACGATCGAGTGATGCTCGGTTCCGCGCAGGTTCACGAACGTGAAGCCGCCCTCGTAGACGCCGGGAGCGACGTTGATTCGAGTTCCTGGTTTGGCCGCACCCAGCGCCGCGCGGAACTCCGCGGCATCGCGAACCGTGACGGGCGCGGGATCGCCTCCTGCGGCCGCCGGCAGCGAGAGACTCAGCACCAGAGTCAAGGCTGCGGGATTCATGGGTAGATCCTTTTTTGCAGTCCCACTGTTGCCAGTGCGACGGTCCGTCAACACCCGCTTTCAAACTGTGCTTGCGGTGTTCCCGCACACGGCTTGCCGGCAGTCGGTCTAAGGTCGGCATCGTGCAGGTTCCGGATAGCGGACGGTGCCGTGAAGGCGATGGAGCCCCGGATCCCAGAAGAAGTCGCATGTCAAAGGCTCGAGTTGAGGAAGCGCCGCGCAAGGCCGTGTTGCCCTGCGCGGCGCTTCATTTGCCGGGAACAGCCTGGGTCAGAAGCCGCTGACGTTCAGCCGACCACCGCTCACGCACTTGCCGGCGAGCGACGGTGTCGCGACGGCGCTCGAAAGGATCGCGCTCTTGACCTGTGCGGCCGTAGAACCCGGGTGCGTCGAGACATACAACGCCGCGGCGCCGGTCACGTGCGGAGTCGCCATCGATGTGCCGCTGTACGAGCCGTACTTGGACTGGCCGCCGTTGCCCGGCAACGTCGAGTAGATGCCCGATCCTGGTGCGCCGATGTCCACGGTCGTCGCGCCGTAGTTCGAGAAGCTCGATCTCGCACCCGTGCTGGTGATCGAGGCCACGGCGATGATGTTCGCGTTCGGATAGTTCGACGGGTAGCTGGCGACCGCGTCGTTGTTGTCGCCGACTCCGTCGCCGCCACCGTTGCCCGCTGCGGCGATGAACAGGATGTTCGCCGCGTTCGCGCGTTCGATCGCATCCTGCAGCGCCTGCGAGAATCCCCCGCCGCCCCAGGAATTGTTGGTCGCGACGATGTTCAGCCCGTGGCGCGTCTTGAGGTCGGTGATGTAGTCCGCGGCCTTGATCGCATTGGCCGTGGTGCCCCCGTTGTTCCCCAGGAACTTGGTCGAGATGATTTTCACCTGCCAGTTGACGCCCGCGACACCCGTGGCGTTGCCACCGACGGCGCCGATCGTGCCCGCGACGTGCGTGCCGTGGTCGTCCCGCGTGCTGTCGTAGGTCGTATTGTCGTTGCCGACGAAATCCCAGCCGCGCACATCGTCCACGAATCCGTTGCCGTCGTTGTCGAGGCCGTCGGCGACATCGAACGGATTGGACCATATGTTCGCGGCGAGGTCTGCATGGGCGTTCATCACGCCTTCGTCGATGATGCCGACGATCACCGTACTCGAACCTGTGTGCCCCGCGGCCCAGGCCTCGCCGGCTTGGCATCCGTATACGTTGGCCGGCGTCGTGGCGTCCCCGTACATGCCCCACAACGAACCGTTGGTGTAGTAGGTGTCGTTGGAAATCGCGTCGTGAACGTAGTTCCAGTTCGGTTCGGCGAACTGCACGGCCCAGTGCGCGCTCACGCGAGAGATCGCGTCCGCGACCGTGATCCCCGGCGGAAGGCGCACGAGTTCGAGATCGCCGTAGAACGCAGAGCGCATGGCTTCGGTCGTCACGTCCTCTTCCTGGACACCGTCGACCAGGCCGCGCACCGCGGCCTTCTCGGTCTCGAGCGTCCCATAGCGATAGGAAACGAGCAACTCGCCATCGACGAACCTCGCCATGCTGTGCAGCTGCGGCGCGAGTTCGGCCGCCTGCCTGTCGGCTGCGTACCTGTCGCCCGCCTGCGCCATGGTCAGGCCAAAGAACGCGACGAGGGCCAGACCACTGCCTGCGATTGCGACCGTCTGCTTCAGATTGCTCGAAAACATGAACTTGTCTCCTGTCATGACTTTGTGTGGGACTCGCGGTCGGGTCGCCGCGGCACGACGACCCCGCGTAGTGCTCCAGCCTACAGGGATGAGCGAGCATCGCCAGTCCTCCGGCAATAACCCCCGCGCCGGCACGGACGGAGCCGGCCGAGCCTCGGACCGACCGACGGCTCATTGAAGGAGTCTTGGTGCGCGGCCTGGGTTGGCCACTAGCCGCGTTCCCTGGACTGCGGGCCTCCAGAGGCGGCGTCGAGCACCTTCAGAAGGCCACAGACATCCCCACGGAAAAACCGCGCACGTCGTCGCCGAAGATCAGCGACGCCGTGAGCGAAAGCGCGGAGAACAACGCTTCGACCGGTGCCTTCGCGGACAACCCCAGTTCGTAGAGCTTCGAGGAACCTAGTGCGTCCTCATCCACCTGGTTCAACCCGACGTATCCGACGAACGCGCCCCAGTCGATCGGCAGGCCGGCCACTCGCAACGGTGTCGGGTCGTCCAGGTCGGCGCGCAGCGCGAGAGAACTGCTCTGGTCCCTGCCCTCCTGCTCTGGACTAGTCGATTCGAACACGTCCGTCGTGAACTGGGACCAGCGCGCGCGCCAGTGGGTCTTGACGTCACCGAAGGCGCGCTCGTAGAGCAGCGTGATCGAAGCCAGAGTCATCGCTGCGCTCGCGTCGAAGTTCGCGAAACCGTTGTCCAGTATCGGCGCGAGAGCGATTTGCCCGGCTGCGTTGTAGTCCGTGTCGTTCTCGAGTCGAGTGAGCGAAAAACCCAGCGATGGGCGCAGCCTCCAGTGCTCCCCGAAGGACTGGGTCCAGCCCGCGCCGACCAGGCCGCCATACGAAATCCAGTCGGTGTCCGCCGTCGCGACACCCTGCGCCGTACCGACCTGGACACCGTCGCTCGCGGAGAGGATGCCGGCGGAGGCTTCGAGATAGAGCCGGCCATCGCGCGCCCCGACATCGACATCTTTCTCCCAGGGATACTTCAGCGTCCAAAGCTGCGTGTCGTCGAATTCGGGATCGGTGTGGGCGATCACGTACTGCGCGCCGGTCAGCTCGTAGGACAGCTCGAGGTACGCAAGGCTCGCGATCAAGTCCGGAATGGGACTGCGGGGAGCTGAAACCCCGCCCGCCTGCGCTCCCGCCAGGCCCGCCAACGGAAAGAGCAGGCATCCGGGAACGAGCAGGCGCGAGCTCAAGCCGGCTTTGCCCATCCCGAGGGCTTCGGATTCTCGACCCGTCGGAACGTCTGATACACGGCTACGCACTCGGCGGGAAGCAACTTCGGTGCTGTCTGGATGGCAGTCGCGCGCCCCGGCCCGAGGATGTCCATGGGGAATTCCACGGAGGTCTGAAAGCCATGCAACCTGGAGCCACGCGCGCAATTTTCAAAGATCGTGTCGAAGGGGGTCGTGCCCTGGCCGAACGACTGTGGGAGTACGCAGGCCGCCGCGACCTGGTGGTGCTCGGCTTGCCGCGCGGAGGCGTACCGGTGGCGACCGAGGTGGCCCAGCGGCTGAATGCACCGCTCGACATCTGGCTCGTGCGCAAGCTCGGCGTGCCGAGTCACTCCGAATTCGCCATGGGCGCGATTGCCGGCGGCGGAGTGGTCGAGATCGACGAAGCGCTGGTGCGCGAATTGCAGATTGCCCCGCACGCCGTGCGCGAAGTCGTACGCAGCGAGCGCGCCGAACTCGAGCGCCGAGAACGCGCCTATCGCCGCGGCAAGCCCCCGCCCTATCTGGAGGGCAAGACCGTGATCGTGGTCGACGACGGCATGGCGACCGGCTCGACGATGCGCGCGGTCGTCACGTCGCTGCGCAATTTCAAGCCAGCGCGCATCGTCGTCGCGGTGCCGGTCGCTTCGAGCGAAGCGTGCCGGGATCTCGGAATGCATGCGGACGAATGTGTGTGCGTGGCCTGTCCTGATCCTTTCCGCGCAGTCGGACTGTTCTACGAGAATTTCGGCGCGACCAGCGACGGGGAAGTTCTCGAGTGCATCGATCGCTTCTCGAATCGCAAGCAGGTGGACGGCGCACAGCCGCACCGCTGCCAAGCAGCGCAGTCCTGAGGCTTTGAGGTTCACTGCGCGGGTACCCGGGCGTGGCGGCATGGCCACTCGCCAGGAAGTTGGCCAATTTGGACAGCTTCTCTCGCGGATCTTGTGTCGTATTCCCGGGCTGCGCCCAGATAGGTCCCTGAATACGGCCTGTGACGCACGGTGCGGATCAGCGTCTGCGACTAGCCTGAAGGTAGAAGCACTCAAACACGCGTGGCAATTGTGTACACGCCGAATCGGAGCGCTCCCCGAGGAAGATCATGGTTACCACCACCACCAAGAGCGACGCCGAGATCGACCGTGAAGTCACGACGGAACTGGACTGGGATCCGCGCGTCGATAGCTCGGCGATTGCCGTCAGCGTCAAGCACGGAGTCGTCACGCTGGCCGGCTTCGTCGACAGCTACGCGAAAAAACTGGCCGCGCGCGACGCCGCGCACGCCGTCAGCGGTGTGCTCGATGTCGCCGACCAGATCCAGGTCAAACCCGTGGACACCATGAAGACGGACGCGGAAATCTCGCAGGCCATTCGCAGCGCGCTGATCTGGGATGTGTTCGTTCCCGATCAACGCATCAAGTCGACGGTCTCCAACGGCTGGGTGACACTCGAAGGCGATGTGGACTTCAGCTACGAGCGCGACGACTCGGTGCGCGCGATCGAACGGCTCAACGGCGTGCGCGGCGTCACCAACCTGATCGCGGTCAAGCCCTCGCGCGCCGATGCGGCGGAGATCCGGCTTGCGATCGAAGGCGCCCTGTCACGGCGTGCGCAGCGCGAGGCCCAGTTGATCAACATCAAGCTCGATCGCAACACGGTTCGCCTGTCCGGGCTCGTGCAGTCAAAGGCCGAGAAGATCGCCATCGAACGCGTGGCGCTCAATACCCCCGGAGTGAGCAAGGTCGAGAACGCGATCGAGATCAATCCCAACGCCTGAGCATCTGAGTCACTTTCCAACGCGGCTTGGAGCTGCGAGGAGCCAACGAAATGAAGGTCCATGAATTGATGGTGCGCAATGTCAAGTCCTGCTCGGCCGACGACAGCACGAACCGCGCGGCGCAACTGATGTGGGAGAACGACTGCGGATTCGTGGTCGTGCTCACCGAGGAACGCCTTGTGGCCGGCGTGATCACCGACCGTGACATCTGCATGGCGGCGTACACGACCGGGCGGCCCTTGAGTTCGATCCCCGTCAGCGAAGTCATGTCGCGCGACGTGAAGTGCTGCGGACCGGACGACGACATCCAACGTGTCAGTTCGGCGATGCGCGCGAATCAGGTGCGGCGTCTGCCCGTCGTGGACGGGCAGGGAATTCTCGTTGGCGTGATCTCGCTGAATGACTTGGCCTGCCGCGCCGCGGCGGATCGGGGCATGCCGGCGCGGGACGTCAGCCAAGATCTGGTCGCGCTGACTCTCGCGGAGCTGTGCCGCCCGCGGACCAAGCTGCCCGAGATCGTGGCTGCTGCGCTTCCGTCGGCCGTCGTGCGCAAAGGTTTCATCGAGCGCGTCCCGCAACTCTCGCCGTGAGCTGTTGCACGGCTTGACCTCGAGCAGCGCGCTCGAAGGAATCTCTCGCGCAGATAAAATTGGCCTGCGCGCCCTCGAGGGCGCGCAGGCCTGACTCGTGCCTTGCAGGCAGAGCCCGTCACTCCTTGGGCACGGGCAGCAGCGCGGCGATCTCGGGGTGCTGAGCCAGTTCGCCTTCGGTCATCCGGGCGAGGTCGGTCGTGTGCTCGATCCAGTTGTGCCGCAGTTTCGCCGGAGCTTCGCTGCGCAACGCGCCCAGCACACGCGGCGCGGCGAACAAGTACAGGCGCTCGAAAAC
Organism: Planctomycetota bacterium; assembly: GCA_031388685.1. Taxonomy (GTDB): domain Bacteria; phylum Planctomycetota; class UBA1135; order UBA1135; genus JADJQU01. The sequence continues at coordinate 1,402 of JANMRV010000880.1, read as the reverse complement.
GTGCTTGGGAAGCTCGAGCGCCAGCCAAGCCGCGATTTCCTTGGCGAAGCGGTGGATGCGTTCGTCTTCGACGTGTCCGAGGTTCTCGAAGTTACGGCCCGAGGCGCCCGATCTCGAGGGCGGCCTGCGATGCAACTCTTCGTTCCATTGCTCTTTCAGGTTGGCGAGCGGCGTCAAATGCAGCCGTCCGGTCTTCAGCCGTTTGCAGGCGAGCAGTCTGGAGTGGTGGTTGTCGGTGACCAGGAGCAGGGCAGCAGGATCTTCGGGATGCAGAGTCATGGCGTCTCACTTTTTTAGGGGGACCAATAGAGGATCGGCTCTTTGGCCTGTCGATGGAATACGCAGGACAGCGTAGGCCACGGCCATGAGCGCACGCTCGGTCGCTCGAAGAGACGACTGGCGGGCCCACGGACCGGCCTTCGTTTCGCGCGGGACTGACGACCCGCCTCATGTGTTGCGCAACCGTTCTCAAGACAAGCGTCCCATCCGGCCGCTCTGATAATCCTTGATGGCCTGATGGATCTCCTCGCCGGTATTCATCACGAACGGTCCGTGGGAAACGACCGGTTCGCCGAGCGGCTTTCCGCTGAGCACGAGCAGCTTACTGTCCGCCGTCGTCGCGATGGGCACGCGCTCGCCCTCGGAATCGAGCAGCGCCAAGCGCGCGTCCTCGAGCACTTGCGATCCGTTGACCGAAGCCTTGCCCTCGAGCACGACCACGGCCGCGCTGTGGCCCCGCGGCAAATCGAATTCGACTCTGGAATCCGCGGCGAGCCGCAGATCCCACAGGTTGATCGGCGTGAAAGTCCTCGCCGGCCCGCGCGCGTCGCGAAACTGCCCGGCGATGACGCGCACTTTGCCGCCGCGTTCGTCCAACAGGACTTCGGGAATCTGCGCAGCTGTGATGCCCTGGTATTTTGGCGCCGACATCTTCTGCTTCGCCGGCAAATTCACCCACAGCTGCACCATCTGCAGCGTGCCGCCCTGCCGCGAGAATTCGCGTTCATGAAATTCCTCGTGCACGACCCCGGAAGCTGCCGTCATCCATTGCACATCGCCAGGTCCGATGACCCCGGAGTTGCCCGCAGAATCGCGGTGCGCGACGCGGCCTTGATAAACGATCGTGACCGTCTCGAAGCCACGGTGCGGATGCTCGCCCACGCCGCGCGGAGTCTCGCGCGGCGAGTAATGGCTCGGCCTCGCATAGTCGAGCATCAGGAACGGGCTGATCCGCTCGCCTAGATCGTTCGAGGGGAAGAGATTCCGGACGTGGAATCCGTCGCCGACCATGTGCGTGGAACGGGGCGCGAAGGTCGCGATCAGGCGTTTGGCGTTGGTGGTCTTCATGGGCGCACCTCTTAGGACAATCTCGAGGTCAATGCGCGGCGGCTCGCGCGACTCC
>JANMRV010000838.1:0-2816 GCA_031388685.1 Planctomycetota bacterium | reverse complement strand
GCCGCGATGAAGAAGATCTTCAAGCGGATGTGCTGGATCGTCGCGGGCCTTTTCGTGTTGATTCAGCTCGCGCCCTACGGACGCGATCACCGCGCGGGTACGGGCAACGTCGAGCCGAAGTGGGATTCGCCGCGCACGCGCGAGCTCGCCGTGCGCGCGTGTTTCGATTGTCACTCGAACCAGACCCAGTGGCCGTGGTATTCGTGGGTCGCGCCCATCTCGTGGCTGGTCTACCACGACGTCGTGGAGGGCCGCGAGCACCTCAATTTCTCCGAGTTCGACGCTCGCCAGCGCAACGCCGAAGAGTGCGAGGACCAGATTCGTTCGGGTGAAATGCCGCTCTGGATCTACAGCGTGATGCACTCCGATGCGCGGCTCGCCCAAGCAGAGAGCGAAGAACTCGCCAACGGCCTCGAACGCATGTTCAACGACAAGTAATGGAAATCCTCGAATCCGAGTGGGAGCTTTTGGCACGGCTGCGCGAGCGCTTTCTCGCGCCGGCGGGCACGCCCTCGCGCGACTACTGGGAAAGCGAGCGGCTGTGCGAACTCTACGACTCGAGTTTCGGCCAGCGCATCGCCTGGAAGTGGCGCGCGGTTCTCGGCGAACTCGTGGCCCGCGGGCGTTTGCCGCGCGCTGTGAGCGTGCTCGACTGGGGCTGCGGCAGCGCAATCGCCGCGCGCGAATTCTTCGCGGCCGGCGGCGCCGACGCGAGCACGCGCTTCCACCTGTGGGATCGCTCGAAGGCTGCGATGATTTTCGCGGCGGGCAAACTGAAAGAGATCGAGCCGCGCGCGATCGTCGCGATGGGCCTGCCTGCGACGGATGCGCCGCCCGATGTGCTGCTCGTCAGCCATGTGCTCGGCGAACTCGATCCCAGCACGCTTGAAGATTTGCTCGGCTGGGCCCGGCGTGCCCGTTCCGTGATCTGGGTCGAGCCGGGCGAGCGCGTCATTTCGCGCGCCCTGATGGGAGTGCGCGATCAGTTGATCGATGGCCGTTCGGTGCTCGGTCCCTGCACGCACTCCGAAAGCTGCGGCTTGAATCGTTTGGAGCGCGAGCGCGATTGGTGCCATTCCTTCGCGCGGCCCGCGCCCGATGTGTTCACGCGCGCCGACTGGCGCGAGTTTTCGCGGCGGCTGAAGATCGATCTGCGCAGCGTGCCCTACGCCTACTTCGCGCTGGGCGAAAAAACCGCTGCGACGCAAGAGCCCGGCCTGATTCGGATCCTCGGCCGCCCGCGCATGGAGAAGGGCCATGCCAAGATCGACGCCTGCGACGCGAGCGGCGTGCGCGTGTTGCGCGTGCTGGAGCGCGACGCGAAGACGATCGTCAAGGAATTCGCCGACGCCACCACGCTGGCGCGCACTTTCCGCGTCACGACCGACGGCGAGCGCGTGCGCTCGATCGAATAGCGCAAAGAGCTCTGGCGAATAGCGCAAAGAGCTCTGGCGCCCTGGTGCGCGATTCGCAAAACTCTAGGTTCCATGACTCCGAAGACAACTCCGGCCGGCGTGCCGATCCAAAACGCCCTGCGCGACGTCCCTTTCATGGGCGTCATTTTCGTCGTCCACGAAGCCTCGAAGCTGGGCTTCACCAACGGTGCGCCAGATTGGTCGAACCTAGGCCAGGGCCAGCCCGAGATCGGCGAGATGGAAGGCGCGCCGCCGCGAATTTCAGCAGTCACGATCGAGCCCGAGGATCACGCCTACGGCCCGTTGGGTGGCACGCTGGAACTGCGCACGAAAATCGCCGCGCACTACAACAGGCTCTATCGCCGCGGGAAACGCTCGCAGTACAGCGCGGCGAACGTGTGTGTCGCTCAGGGCGGACGATTGGCGTTGACGCGCGTCATTGCAGCGCTTGGCGAAGTCAATGTCGGTTATCAGTTGCCCGACTACACCGCCTACGAAGACATGCTCGGCCTGCACCTCGGCCGCATCACGCCGATTCCGGTGCGCGCCCAGGAGAAAGACGGATTCGCTGTGCCGATCGAGCGTCTGGCGCGCGAGGTCCAAGACCTTGGCCTTGGCGCCTACGTGCTATCCAATCCGTGCAATCCCACGGGCATTGTGATTCAAGGCAAGGAACTCGAGCAGCACGTCGCTTTGGCGCGCGAAAAATCGCTGACCCTGATCCTCGACGAGTTCTACAGCCACTTCATCTACACGCCCAAGGGCGCGCCGGGCAAGGGCCCGGTCAGCGGCGCGGCGTTTGTCGACGATGTCGAGCAGGATCCCGTCATCCTGATCGACGGCTTGACGAAGAGTTTTCGCTATCCCGGTTGGCGCCTGGGTTGGGCCGTCGGCCCGTCGAACATGATGGAGACGCTCGCGCGCACGGCGAGTTCCATCGACGGCGGTCCTTCGCGCATCGCCCAGCGTGCCGCGCTCAGCGCGCTCGAGCCCGAACGCGCCGATCAGGAGACGCGCGCAGTGCGTCAGATGTTCGCGCGCAAGCGCAACGTGATGGTCGAGCGACTGAAGGGCATGGGAATCACTTTCGCCCGCGAACCGCAAAGCACGTTTTATTGCTGGTGCTCGCTGGAGCAATTGAAGCCGCCCTTCAATGACGCGATGACGTTCTTCCGCCGCGCGCTGGAGCACAAGGTGCTGACCGTCCCGGGCGAATTCTTCGACGTCAATCCGGGCAAGCGCAGGCGCAAGCCGTCGCCCTATCGTCAGTGGATGCGCTTCTCGTTCGGCCCGCCCATGGACAACGTCGTGATGGGCCTCGACCGATTGCGCTCGATGCTCCGGGAGGGCCGCTAACGCCGTCATGAGGATTCTCGTCATCGGCGGCTCGCTCTTCATCGG
>JANMRV010000800.1:0-2543 GCA_031388685.1 Planctomycetota bacterium | reverse complement strand
CAATCTGACCGCGGGCGGCAAAGTCGGCGAGAACTGGTCCGCCGCGGAGAAGCTCTTCGATGGGCTGGGCCTGCCCTGGTACGCAGTGGCCGGCCGAAGTGACTTGAACACGGGCCAAGTTCTGGAGGGCTTCGACAAGCGCTTTGGCGGCCTGGTCTACTCGTTCGATCGCAGCGGCGCGCATTTCGTCGCGCTCTGTTCCGCCAGCGTCATCGATCCGCGGCCGTGCTTTTCCCCGCTGCAATTGAACTGGCTGCGCCAGGATCTCGCGCGGAACGCCGATCGAAAGCCCGTCTTCGTATTTCTGTACCACGCGCCAGACAGCGCCGAGCTTGCCCCCGCGCAAGTCCTCGATCTGCAGGCTGCATTCGACGGTCACGACATCGCGGCAGTGTTCTTCGGGAATCACCATGGAGCCGAAGACTTTCCCGGAGTCCGGCGCGTGGGCGGCCTCGATTGCGTGCAGGCCGGCTCGGCTACCGACGGCTGCGTGTTGGTTTCGATCGCCAGTGGCAAGCTGCGCGTTGCGTACCGCTATCTCGATTCCGCGCGCGAGCCGCGACTCCTGCTGGAGAAAATGCTGCGCTACCGTCCGCGAGCTCCGCTCACGATCGAGGAGCCACAGGCCGGGGCTCCAGCGCGCGAAGGCGATCCGACCCTGGTTGTGCGCTCGCCCAGTGCGCCGCTCTCCTTCCAGCTCGACGGTCAAACCATGCCTCTCGAGTGGCGCAAGGAATCGGGTGCCTGGTCTGCCTCGCTTTCGATCTATCCCCTGGTCGCCAACGGCTTGGGCGGTGCCCATCAGATCGCCGTGGGTTGCGACGACGAGGGCGCGCCGCGTCTGTGCACGCGCGTGTTCATCGCGCGCAGTGAAGACGTGCAGATGCGCTGGCGACGAAACTTCGCGGGCTCGCTGCGCGGCTCGCCGGTTTGGGCCGGAGGGAGCTTGGCGATCGCCTCAACCGCGGGCGAGCTCGCTGTCCTGGATCCCGAAACGGGCGAATTTCTGTGGAGCGCGCAGACTGCGGCCGTGATCGGCTCGCCGCTGGGTTGCGCCGATGGCGGCGTCGTGGTCGGCAACATCAAGGGCTGGGTCGAGGCCTATGATCGAGAAGGTTCGAGGCGCTGGCGCTATCAGATTGGAAAGCCCGTCCTGGCCGGCCTTGCAGGCGATGGAGGGCTGGTCTTCGCTGCCGACTCCGCAGGCGATGTCCATGCTCTGGATCTGATCTCAGGCGAGCGCCGTTGGATCGCCGTAGCTGGTGGCCCGATCCTTGACACCCCCAGCGTCAGCGCCGGCCGCATCGTGCTCTGCTCGATCAGCGGATTGGAACGGACTCTGGACGCGCGCACGGGCGAGGTCCTGGCGACGGTGAAGGTCGCAGCCTGCGAACGCCCGCTGCGCATGCAGTCGGCGGGGCGAATTGCCGAGGTCGGCGACCTGGGCAACGTCGAACTGCTCGAAGCCGCCACTCGAAAGTCGCTCTGGTCCTGGCGCGCGAGCGCGCAAGGTTACATCTTCGCTGCGCCATTGCTCCGCGCCGATGGCACTGTCTGGGTCGCCGCGATGGATGGCTCGCTCTCCTGCCTGCGCGCGCGCTGAACTTTGCACGCTTGCGCATCGCGCGGGGCGAACGCAGGCTTTGAGTTCTGCGCAAGGCCGCGCGCGCTGCAACCCTCACGATGAACTTCGAACGGATTCTTGCGCTGCATCGCGGCATGGTCCTGATCGGAGTCGACGGCGGAGCCAGCGGCTTTCGCGCCCACGAGATCGTCGTGCGCGACACGCCGCAAGGCCCGCGCTTCGCACTCGGCGCGCACTCGGCCGCCGAGGAGATCGAGCCCGTCGTCGGATTCACGCCCAAGTCGATCGAGGTCCAGCATGCACAAGCGCGCGACTCGAGTTTTGAAATTTCGCCCGAGGAACGCGTGCTTCAAGGCCGCTGGGTGCACGCCGCTTCGCGCGCGATCTGGCGCGTGGCCGCGGCCGCCGGACCCGCCGCGGTTTGCGTCGGCGTCTGCGCGCCGGGGCTGAAGACCGAGGACGGCCGCGGCATCAAGCTGTCGCTCAACGGCCCGCGCATCCCCGATTTCGTCGATGCGCTCGAGCAGAGCTTGATGCTCGATGGTCTGAACCTGGTATGGCCGATCGCGCGCGTGGTCTCCGACGGACTTGCCTGTGGGCAGGGCGAGTCCATGTCCGAGGGCGGTCAGCTCGCCGACGTCGAGCACGGCTATTACATCGGTGGAGGCAGCGGAGTCGCGGAAGCCTTCAAGCTTTCGGGGAAAGTTCTCGGGCTGGACGAACTCGGCGGCCAACTCGAGAAAGCCTGGCGGCTGCGCGCGGACGACGGAGAGAGCTTCGAGTCGCACCTTTCCGTTTCCGGCATGAACCGCGCATTCGGGCTTGGCGGCAGCGCGCCCATCGAACCGGCGGAACTGCCGGAGAACGCGGCCGCGGCCGGCGATCCGCGTGCGCTGGATCTGTTCCGCGGGCGTGCAGAGCGGCTGGCGGAACTTGCCTGTTCGCGACTGATTTCCGT
>JANMRV010000798.1:0-8281 GCA_031388685.1 Planctomycetota bacterium | reverse complement strand
CCGCACGCAGCGGCGCTTCGCGAAGACCTCGCTGCCCGTGCTCGCCATCCAGGCGAGTGCGGGCAGTGTTCATTCGGCGTGCCCTGTCCTGTTAGACTGCGAGCTGTCCCCGATCCCATCAGGACGACTAGAAACCCGCAGCGTGTCTCAATCCCTCGGCGAGCTCCTGGTGCTCCAAGGCCTGCTGTCCCAGGCACAGTTCCGCGAGGCCCAGGCGCTGCAGCGCGGCGGGACGCTCAAACTGGAAGAGGCGGTGCTGCGCCTGGGATTCCTCGACGAGCCGAGCCTCTATCGAGTGGTCGCGAAGAGCAACGGGCTGCCCTTCGTCGACCTCTCGACGGGCAAGAAAGTGCTGCCGGCGCTGCTCGAGCGCATCCCGGCCGAGTTCGCGCGCGAACAGCAGATTCTTCCGGTGGCCGAGCGCGCGGGCAAGCTGATCGTCGCCATCGACGATCCGCTCAAACGCATCATCGTCGACCAACTGGCCTTCCAGGTCGGCGGCGAAGTCGGTTGCGCCCTGGCCGCGCCCACCGCCCTGCGCGCCGCGATCGCGCGCCACTACGGCGAGGCCGCCGAAGTCGACGTGGCGCGCTCCATGGGCGCGCAAGCCGGTTCCGGTGACGAGGGCGACGACGCGCCGATCGTGCGCCTGGTGACGCGCATGTTCAACGACGCCATGAACATGCGCGCGTCGGACATCCATATCGAGCCGTCGAATTCGCGCGTGCGCGTGCGCTTTCGCATCGACGGCATGCTGCGCGACATCGCCGACCATCCGCCGCACCTGGCGCTGCCGCTCCTGTCGCGGCTCAAGATCATGGCCTCGATGGACATCGCCGAGAAGCGCAAGCCGCAGGATGGGCGCATCGAGCTCGAACTGAAAGGCCGGCCGGTCGACGTGCGCTGTTCGATTCTGCCCTCGTCCCACGGCGAATCGATCGTGATGCGCCTGCTCGACCGTGGCTCGAACCTGGTCTCGCTGAAACAACTTGGTTTCGAGGGCGAGGACTACACCTGGTTCAAGCGCCTGATCGCACGGCCGAACGGAATCGTGCTGGTCACCGGCCCCACAGGATCGGGCAAGACCACGACGCTCTACGCGGCGCTCGGCGAGCTCAACCGGCCCGACGTGAAGATCATCACTGCCGAGGATCCGGTCGAGTATCACATCAGCGGCCTCAACCAGGTACAGGTGCAACCCAAGATCGGCCTGTCGTTCGCGCGTGTGCTCAAGGCCATGCTGCGCGCCGCGCCCAACATCATCCTGGTAGGCGAAATCCGCGACCTGGAGACTGCTGAGATCGCCGTGCAGGCTTCGCTGACCGGCCACTTGGTCTTCTCGACGCTGCACACCAACGACGCGCCGAGCGCGTTGACGCGCCTGGTCGACATGGGTGTGAAACCGTTCCTGGTCAGCGCGGCGATCCAGGGCATCATGGCTCAGCGCCTGGTGCGAAAACTGTGCGTCGAATGCTCCACCAAGCGCAAGATCACGGCGCCGGAGCTGCGCGCGCTCGGTCTCGACGAGCGCGTTCACGCTGACGCATCCATCGGACAATCCGTGGGCTGCCGCGCCTGCGAGGGCACCGGCTACCGCGGCCGCCTGGGGCTTTTCGAAGTCCTGGAGCTCGACGAAAATCTGCGCGAGATGATTTTCAAGAACGCCAGCCTCGACAAGCTGCGCGCCAGTGCGCTCGCGACCGGGAAGTTGCGAGCGCTGATCGTCGATGGCGCGCGCAAAGTGCTCGAGGGCCGCACCACGGTCACGGAAATCCTGCGCGTGGCGCGTTCCGCGGAAAAAGCGGAGAGCGCCGCGGCCAACTCGAATCTCGGCTGAGGCATGCGCCCATGACCATGGATATCCAGCAACTGATGGCGCGCATCATCGAGCGCGGAGCCAGCGACCTGCACTTGAATCCCGGCCGTCCGCCGGTCGCGCGCATCAACGGCGCGTTGGCCGACCTCGAGTCCGAGGTGCTCTCGGACGCCGCCGCGCAAGCACTCTGCAGAGCGGTGACGCCGGAAGCCCACTGGAAGGAAGTCGAGCAGCGCGGCACGACCGATTTCGGCTACGCGCACTCGAGCGGCAACCGCTTCCGGGTCAGCATCATGCGCCAGCGCGGGCGGCACTCCGGTGTCATGCGCCTGATCCCCAACAAGTTGCTGAGCTTCGATCAGATCGGTCTGCCCGAGCAGATCCGCGAGTTGTGCAAGCGACCGCGCGGCCTGGTGCTCGTCACCGGCCCGACCGGTTCGGGCAAGACGACCACGCTCGCGACGATGATCGACTGGATCAACACCAACCAGGACCGGCACATCGTCACGATCGAGGATCCGATCGAGTACTACCATTCGCACAAGAAGGGCCTGGTCACGCAGCGTGAAGTCGGCGCTGACGTACCCGATTTCGTCGAAGCGATGCGGCGTGTGCTGCGCCAGGACCCCGACGTGATCCTGCTCGGAGAAATGCGCGACCTGGCGACGATTTCGGCGGCGATCACGGCCGCTGAAACCGGCCACCTGGTCTTCGGCACGCTGCACACTACGGGCTCCGCCCGCACCGTCGACCGCATCATCGACGCCTATCCGACCAACCAGCAGGAGCAGGTGCGCGCGCAACTCTCGGTCTCGATCCAGGGTGTGATCAGCCAGGTGCTGATGCCCAGGAAGGACGGCAAGGGCCGCGTCGCCGCCTTCGAAGTCATGCTCATGACACCCGCTGTCGCGAACCTGATCCGCAAGGCGGAAACGAACAAGATTCCGTCGACGATCCAGACCTCGCGCCGCATGGGCATGATCACGCTCGACGATTCCCTGCTCGACCTGTTCAAGCGCGGCGCGATCGACCGCGAAGTCGCGCTGGAGAATTCCCAGGATCCGCGCGATTTGGAGACGCGCCTTTGAGCCCCGCGCCCCAAGGCAGCGGCCGCCGACCGCTGGGTCAGATCCTCAAGGCGCGCGGGCTGCTCAAGGAATCGCAGATCCAGGAAGCGCTGGCGAATCAGCGCAAGCGCGGTGGGCTGATCGGCCAGATCCTGATCGAGATGGGCGCCGTCAAGAGCGCGGACGTCGCGCTCGCGCTGGCCGAGCAAGCCGGCCTCGAAACAGTCGACCTCACGCGCACGCAGCCGACACGCGAGGCACTGGCGTTGATCGACGGCAACAGCGCCCATGCCTTCGGCGTGCTGCCGCTTTCCGTGGAAGGTCGCACCCTGATCGTCGCCATCGCCGATCCGCTGAACACCAGCGTGCTCGAAGACCTGCGCTTCTCCACCGGCCTCGACGTGCGTGGCAAGGTCGGCGACGGCGAGAAGATCCGCGAACTCGTGCGCTCCTGTTACGGCGAAGAGGCTTCGCTGCAGGACGCGATCAAGCAGGCCGCGAATGCCTCGAAGTCGGGCGACGTGCAAGCCGCGGCGCAGAGCATGCCCGTGGTGCGCCTGCTCAATTCGATCCTGCACCAGGCGATCAAGGACCGCGCTTCGGACGTGCATTTCGAGCTCTACGACGACCGCTTCCGCATCCGCTATCGTGTCGACGGCGCGCTGTACGAAGTCGAATCGCCGCCGATCCACCTGGCCGTGCCGCTGGTCGCGCGCATCAAGGTCATGGCCGATCTCGACATCGCCGAGACGCGCATGCCGCAGGACGGGCGCATCGAACTTTCGATCGACGGCCGTCCGGTCGACCTGCGCGTGGCGACGATTCCGGGCATTTCCGGTGAAAGTTGCGTGCTGCGCGTGCTCGACCGCAGCGCGGTCCAATTGTCGCTGGCGGCGCTCGGCCTGAAGCGGGAAGACGAAGAGCTGCTGCGCGAGCTGACCGCGCTGCCGCATGGCATCGTCCTGATCACCGGGCCGACCGGATCGGGCAAGACCACGACCCTGTACGCGATGCTGCAGGAGACGAACACACCCGACATCAAGATCATCACGGCCGAGGACCCCGTCGAATACGACATCGACGGCATCGTCCAGATCCCGGTGAACGAGGACATCGGCGTGACGTACTCGCGCATCCTGCGCACCGTGCTGCGCCAGGATCCCGACAAGATCCTGATCGGAGAAATTCGCGACGCGGACACCGCCGCGGTCGCCGTGGAAGCGTCGCTGACCGGACACACGGTGTTCTCGACGCTGCACACGAACGATGCGCCGAGCGCGGTCACGCGCCTGGTCGACATCGGCGTGGAACCGTTCATGATCACCGCGACGGTCGAAGCCGTCATCGCCCAGCGGCTGGTGCGCAAGGTCTGCGAGAACTGCCGAGGATCCTATCCGGCCGAAGAGGCCATGCTCGCCGAACTCGGCGCGGACGCGGCCCATCTCGCCGGCTCGACCTTCTTCTACGGCAAGGGCTGCGACGCCTGCCACCACACCGGCTATCGCGGTCGCACCGGTCTGTTCGAGGTGCTGCGCTTCGACGATGCGATCCGCAACGCCGTGCTCAGCGGCGCGTCGACCGCGGAAATCCGTGCCTCGGCCACGCGCGCGGGCATGCGCTCGCTGCGCTCCTCGGGCTTGATGGCGCTCACGGACGGACGGACGACTCTCGAGGAAGTCCTGCGCGAAACGCTGTAGGTCGCTATCGTTCCACACCGAATCCCATGGCGAAAAAACTCCAGCGCAGTGCTCCCGGGGCGAGCGGCAGGGCGGAAAAGAGCGCCGGCCCGTCGGCTTCGCAAAGCGCCGCCCCGCAGAAGGGCGGGCGCGTGCCGCGCGAGCTGGTCACCGATTTCACCGTGCAGCTCGCGACGCTTTCGGAGGCCGGAATCCCGATCGTCAAGGCGCTCACGATCCTCGAGGGACAGACGCGCGCCGGGCCGTTCAAGCTCGTGCTCGCGGAGCTGGGCGAGGACGTGGCCGCCGGCACGCCGCTGTCCGAGTCGATGTCCAAACACCGCTGCTTCGACCGGCTCTACACCAGCATGGTGCGCGCGGGAGAAGTCGCCGGCGTGCTCGACAAGATTCTCGAACGCCTGGCCATCTTCCGCGAGAAGTCCGCGGCGATCCGTTCCAAGGTCGTCGGCGCGATGATCTATCCGGTGATCGTGTCGGTGGTGGCGACGGTCGTGGTCTCGGCCGCGATCCTGGTCGTGATCCCGAAATTCAAGGAGATCTTCGAGAGCTTCGACACCGAGCTGCCCGCGATCACGACCTTGCTGCTCAACTCCAGCGAGATCGGCGTCAAGTACTGGTACCTGATCTTCGGGATTCCGATCCTGCTGCTGATCGTGCACTTGATCGCGATGAAGACGCCGGGGAAGTACCGCTTCTTCGTTCATGGACTCCTGTTGCGCGTGCCGCTGCTCGGCCCGCTGCTGTCCAAGGTCCAGATCGCGAACTTCTCGCGCACCTTCGGCACGCTGATCGAATCGGGCGTGCCGCACCTCGATGCACTGGCGATCGTGCGCGACACGACTTCCAACGACGTGGTCGCCGACGCTGTCGAAAGCGTGCGCCGCACGGTTCGCGAAGGCGAAGGCATCGCGCGGCCGATGGGGGAGACGGGCATGTTCGACGACCTGGTCGTCAACATGGTCGATGTCGGCGAAGCGACAGGCGAGCTCGACCGCATGTTGCTCAAGGTCGCGAACGCCTATGAAACGCAAGTCGATCGGCGCATCGAGTCGCTGTTCAAGGTGGTCGAACCGGCGCTGTTGATCGTGATGGCCGTCGTCGTGGGATTCATCGTCGTCGCACTCTTCTTGCCGCTGACCTCGATCATGGGCAAGATCGGATCGGGTTGATCGCCCAGCTTCGAAGCGGCCGCCCGCGCCGATGAAACTCTCGCTACGCTTGCGCGTTGCCCTGTGGCTGGTGGCGATCAACGTCACCGTCGGGGCCATTGCGCTGTGGTTCGCCGTTCGCCAGGGCCGACGCGACAGCGACGAGATCGCGAAGACCTTCGAAGCCGTGGCCTTTTCGAAAGGTCGCGATCTGGTCGACACCGTCGCGAGGCAGGTGGATCCCGCGGTCGGGCTAAACGTCGCTCGTCTGCTCGCCTGGGAGAGCTGGCCGGCCTTCGCCGACGCCATCGTCTGCGATCGCCAATTGACCGCCTACGATGGACCCGTACTGCTGAACGGAATCGCGATCAATCCGCTCGGCCGGCAGCGGCGCGAGTCGAATACCGACGAGCAAGGCGTCTTCAACGCCCTGCGCAACGCGATCGACGAGGGCCGTTCGATCGACGACGTCCAAGGCGGTCGCGCGGTTCCGATTTTCGTCGGCGGGCAGATCTGGGGCGGCTGTTGGTTCCGGCTCAAGCCGCCGCCACTATCGACCAACCTCGTAACCGCCTACTTCGTGCCGGCGTTCCTAGGTTCCACGATCCTGATCTCGATCGTTACTTTCCTCGCGCTGCGCAGGTTCGTGCTCGATCCCGTCCGCCGCCTCGCGCAGGCCTCGCGTGAGGTCGCCTCGGGCGACTACTCGGTGCGTCTGGAAGAGTCCGCGGCCCAGGACGAACTTTCCGAACTCGTTCGGCGTTTCAACGCCATGACCGGGCAGGTGGAAACGCTCAACACCAATCTTGCGGGAGAGGTGCGCCGGCAGACCGAGCAAGCGCGCAGGGCCGAAGCCGCGGCGATGACGCAGCGGAGGCTGGCGGCCATGGGCGAACTGGCGGCGGGCATTGCGCACGAGATCAACAATCCGCTCGGCGGATTGTTGAACGCCGTCGAGCGACTCCAGCGCGGCGATCTCGAAGGCGAGAAACGCGTGCGCTACTTCGAACTGCTGCAATCGGGTCTCGAACGCATCCAGAAGACCGTGGGCCAGCTGTTGCGCTTCACGCCGCGCAGTGCCAGTTCCGTTCCCCTGAGTCTGCTCGAACCCGTCGAGGATGCGCTGGCCCTCGTACGACATCGCGCACAACGACAGAATGTGGCGATGGTCCTCAGCGACGGAATCCAGACTGGCCCAGAGGACCTGCGGCGCCGGCTCGCGCGCTTGCCGAAGCTGCAGGGCGAGCCCCATGAACTCGCTCAGGCTGTCTTGAACCTGCTGGTCAATGCGCTTGATGCCCTGGAGGAAAAAAATCCGCAGGGCGGCGGTCGCATCGACGTGCGGCTCGCGCAGGAGGGCGCCGAACTTCTGATCGAAGTGCGCGACGATGGCCCCGGCGTGGCCGTCGAGGAACTGCCGCGGCTGGCGGATCTTTTCTACACGACCAAGGCTCCCGGCAAGGGCACGGGTCTAGGCCTCGGTATCCTGCACCAGGTGGTCGCGCGTCACGCGGGCCGAGTCGAACTACGCTCGAGCCTCGGGCAGGGCTTCACTGCTTGCGTGTACCTGCCGATCGCCATGCCCGAAGCTCGCGACCAGTCGAACCGGCTTGGCGTTGATGACGCAGATCGCAAGGGCCAGCGGCCATGAGCGACGCCACGCTCTGGCTCATCCTCGTTGCGCTGCTCTTCTGCTCGGGCTTGATCAGCGCATCGGAGACCGCGCTGTTCAGCTTGACTCCGGCCGAGCGCCGCCGCGTCGGCCCACAGGCCGAACGGCTGCTGGCCGATTCACGCGGCGTCCTGATCTGGATCCTGTTCGCCAATTTGACGGTCAACGTGCTGTTCTTCACGTTCAGCGCTCGGCTCGCACACTCGGAATCGCCCTTCGTCGAGGCGGCTTGGGGACTGGGGGCTGTGATCGTGCTCGTGGCCTTCGGTGAGACGATTCCAAAGATCATTGCATTGCGCGTGCGCGTCGCCATGGCGCGGCGATCCGCCGGCGTGCTGCTGGCGGCGGTGCGTTTCTTGCGGCCGCTGCGCGTCTGCCTCGAGTGGCTGCTCGAGATCCTCTACCGCGCACTCGGCCCAGCCGCCCACCCGGAAGCAGGCGTGACCAACGAAGCGCTGGCCCAGGCGCTCGAACGCAGCGCGGAAAAGGGACTCTTGCTCGGCAGCGAGGCGGAATTCCTGACCGGCGTGTTCGAGCTCGAGGGCGTGCGCGTCCGCGGGATCATGACGCCGCGCGTCGAAATGGTGTTTCTCGACAGGAGCGAAGACAACCGCCCGGAGGCCGTGGCGCGCGGGCTCGCCGGCAAGCTGCCCTGGATCATCGTCATCGACGGCGATCCGGACCGAATCGTGGGCCGTGTGCGTCTGCGCGACCTGCTCGCGCCGGATGCGCGTCCGTTGGCTGAACTACTCACGCCCGTGCGCTTCGTGCCCGAGATGGCCAGTGCGTTGGCCGTACTGAATTTTTTGCGTGAGCAGCACCTGGCTCAGGCGGTCGTCGTCGACGAGTGGGGCGGAACCGCCGGCCTGGTGACGATCGAG
>JANMRV010000605.1:0-4239 GCA_031388685.1 Planctomycetota bacterium | reverse complement strand
CTGAGCCGTCGAGCAATAGCTCAGATGAACTCGCGCGCCCGGGAAATGCTTCGGAGCGCGTTGGCGGCTGGGGTAGTCTGCCGTTGGATCGCGACCGCGCCATGACTCACGGACCGACTGTGGAACTTTCGATCGTCGTGCCGATCTTCAACGAGGCCCCCAACCTGCGGGCGCTTCACGGCGAGATCTGCGCGGCCCTCGCGCGCGTGGGCCGCGCGGCCGAAGTGATCTACGTCGACGACCGCTCTGTGGATGGAAGCCTGGAACTTCTGCTCGAACTGCAGCGCGAGGACCCGCGCCTGCGCATCGTGCGCTTTCGGCGCAACTTCGGCCAAACCGCCGCCCTGGCCGCCGGCTTCGAGCACGCGCGTGGCAAGGTTGTGGTCACGCTCGATGGCGACCTGCAGAACGACCCTGCCGACATCCCAGCGCTGCTTGCCGAAATCGACCGTGGCTGCGACGTTGTCGCTGGCTGGCGTCGGGAGCGGCACGACGGGCTGTTCCTGCGCCGGATTCCTTCCTGGCTCGCCAATCGCCTGATTTCATGGGTCACCGGAGTGCGCATCCACGACACGGGCTGCACGTTGAAGGCCTTCCGCAAGGACGTGGTGGAGCGGCTGATGATCTATTCCGAGCAGCACCGCTTCCTGCCGGCCCTGGCCATGGGCAGCGGCGCGCGCGTGCGCGAACTGGCCGTGAATCACCGGCCGCGCATCGCCGGCGTTTCCAAGTACGGCATCGGGCGCGCTTCGGCCGTGCTGCTGGACCTGCTCTCGATCGTCTTGATCACGCGCTTCAGCCACCGGCCGCTGCACTACTTCGGCCTGATGTCGCTGTTCTTCTCCGCCTGCGCGCTCGTGTTCCTGTTCATGAGCACGGTCAACTACCACTCCTTCAAGCTAGAGGAGCGCTGGCTTCAATTCTCGCTGTTCATCTTTTTCATGCTGCTGCTCCTGGTGACCTACTTCGTGTTGCTCGGTCTGCTGTCGGAGCTGGCGGTCACCGCCAGCGGCATGCATCGGCGACGCGTGTTCGATCGTCTGTTGATCCGTTCCCACTAGATTCAGTGACTGAACCTGCACTCAACCCCACGACCCACGAGCGGATCGCGCCCCTGGCCGACCTGGCCGCGCGCGCGGCACTCGATCCGCTGGCCGTCTCCGCCTCAGGAGAGAGTTTGGCGCCGCGCCAGCCGGCGACGCTCGACACGACCGTGATCGTGCCGGTCACTTCCGCGCTGGCGGAAGTCGCGCAGGTCGTCATGGCCCTGTCCCGCGAACTCGAGCGTCAAGGGCGCAGCTTCGAATTCATTCTGGTCTTCGACGGCGTCCGCGGCAAGGCCTACGCCGACGCCCAGGCCCTGGCCGAGAAACTTGGCGAGCGCGTGCGCCTGATTTCCTTCGAGAATCCGTTCGGCGAATCGGTCTGCCTCTCCGCCGGTTTCGAGGTCAGCAAGGGCCGCGTGATCGTGACTTCACCGCAGTACGTGCAGATCGATCCGCTGGAATTGTCGACCATGTTCGCGGCGATCGAGGCCGGTGCCGACTTCGTCACGCCCTGGCGACATCCGCGCGTGGACGCGCTGCTCAATCGCGTGCAGT
This sequence comes from Planctomycetota bacterium, assembly GCA_031388685.1. Taxonomy (GTDB): domain Bacteria; phylum Planctomycetota; class UBA1135; order UBA1135; genus JADJQU01. Next base: position 2,638 of record JANMRV010000605.1, on the reverse strand, counting down.
CCGCTTGTTTCAACTGGCTGATCCGGCAGATCATCCAGATGGAGTTCCACGATCTCAACTGCTACTTCCGCGTGATCCGCCGCGAAGTGCTCAGCCAGGTGGCCATTTACGGCGACATGTACCGTTTCCTGCCGGTGATCGCGCACCGCCAGGGTTTTCGCGTCGTCGAAGTTCAGGTGCGGCACCTGAGAGAGTGGGGCGCGAGCGGGTTTTTCGGCTTGGGCGTCTACGTGCGGCGCTTCCTCGACGTGCTCGGGGTCATGTTCCTGACCAAATTCACGTTGAAGCCGTTGCGCTTCTTTGGCTCGGTAGGGGTGCTGTGTTCGTTCCTCGGCGCCGCCATGCTGGCCTACGTCATCTACCAGAAATGGACGGTGCCCAACGCCGGGCTCTACGGGCGGCCGGTGTTCCTGATCGCGATCACGCTGCTCGTGCTCGGCGTGCAGATCATTGGCTTCGGTCTGGTCGGCGAGATCATCATCTACACCCAGGCGCGGCACCTGCGCGAGTACCGCGTCGAACGCGTCTACGAATGAACGCCGCACAGCCCGCTGAACTCGAGTTGCCTGCGAGCCCGCTGCCGGCGGAGCCGCTAGAGGCCGCGCTCGAAATCCGTCCGGGAAGGCCCGCCGACGACGCCGCGCGCGATCGCTTCGTGCGCGGCCATGCGCGCGGGACCTTCTTCCACTTGAGCGGCTGGCGGCGCGCGGTCGAGCGCGTTTTCGGCCACGAACCGTGCGATTGGATCGCCTGGCGCGGAAGCGAAATCGTCGGCGTGCTGCCCTTGATGCGCACGCGCTCGCTGTCGATGCGCACGCAACTGATCTCGATGCCGTATGCCGTCTACGGCGGAGCGCTCGGACAAGCCCCTGAGGTTGACGCGCGGCTGGTCGAGGTGGCAAGACGCGAAGGCCTGCGCGAGCGTGCCGGCCGGCTCGAGTTGCGTTACCTCGAACCCCCGGGGCTGGAACTCACGCCACATTCGTTGTACTCGACGTTCATCCGCGAATTGCCGAAGACGGTCGAAGAGGTCATGCCTTCGATTCCCAAGAAGGCGCGCGCGGAATGCCGCAAGGCGCGCGACAAGCACAAACTCGAACTGACCGAAGGCCTGTGGTACACGCGCGATCTACACCGCCTTTTCTCGAACAACAAGCGCAGCCTGGGATCGCCCGGTTTGCCGCTCGAGTGGTTCCAGGCGTTGAGCGACGAATTCAAGGACGACGTGGTCGTGCACATCGTGCATCAGGGCCGCGAGCAACTGTCCGCTGTCATGTCGTTCGTCTACGGCAAGACGTTGCTCGCCTATTACGCCGGCACGGCGGACGAGGCCGACCGCAAGTACTCGGCCTCGAACTTCATGTACATGGCGTTGCAGGAGTGGAGCGTGTCGCGCGGACTCGAGCGCTTCGACTTCGGCCGCAGCCGGCGCGACTCGGGCGCCTACTCGTTCAAGGAACACCAGGGCTTCGAGGCGCGCGAATTGCCGTATCAGATTGCGCTTCTGAGCGACAAGCGGCTGCCCAACTTCACGCCGTCGAATCCGAAAACCGAACGCCTGCGCAAGACCTGGAGCCGCTTGCCGCCCTGGCTCGCGCAGCGGCTTTCGGTTCCGCTGTCGCGTTACCTGCCCTGAGGGGCGGCGCGAGTGGCGCTGTCGAGCGCGAGTTCGACCGCTTCCAGCACGCCGGCGCAGATCGCGAACGGCTGCGCCTGCGCGGGAAGCTCGGCCAGTCGCTCGGCCTCGTGTTTTCCCTTGCCGGTGCGCACCAAAATGCTGTGCGCGCCCACCGCCGCCGCTGCGGCGAGATCGCGCAGCGCATCGCCGATGACCCAAGAGCGCGCGAGGTCGAGCGCGAAGCGATCCGCGGCTGCCAGCAGCAATCCAGGCGCGGGCTTTCGGCACTGGCAAGCGCGGTGGTAAGGCGCGAATCCGCCGCTTTCCAGGTGCGGACAATGCAAGATGCCGTCGAGCTTGGCGCCCTGCTCCAGCAGGCGTTCGCACAGGCGAGCGTGCACGCGCTCGAGTTCGAAATGGGTCATCCAGTTGCGCGCGATGGCGCTTTGATTGGTGACCACGAGCGCCGCAAATCCGGCCTGATTCGTGCGCTGCACGGACTGCGCCGCCCCCGCCAGGAGTTCCACTTGTGCCGGATTGGAGAGCGCGCCTTCGACTTCGCGGATCAGCGTGCCGTCGCGGTCGAAGAACACGGCCGGCCGCCGCTCGCCTGGGCGAGCGAAGCTCACGGCATGACGGCCGGCCGCATGCGGACGAAGATGCGCTCGGGTGAGTAGGTTTGCTCGAAGCGCGCAGGAACCCAGCCGTCGTAGACGTTGAGGAACATCGGAAAGTGGTAAGAATTAGGCCCCAAGTAGGCTTCGTTCCAGTAGATCAAGTAAGTGCGTTCGTCCGCGTCGACGGTGCGCGATACGGTCTGGTAGCCGTCGAGTACGAGATCGACGCGCTGCAGTTTCTGGTCGATCGCCAGGCAGCAGGGCGTGGCGAAGCCTGAGTCCTTGCCGTCGATCAGCACACGCGCTCCGACTGGCTTGGAGGCGATCATCACGCCGCGCGACTCCGGCTGCGAGTTGATGATCGCGGTCACGACATAGATGCCCGCGCCGATTCCTAGTGCGG
>JANMRV010000580.1:0-5639 GCA_031388685.1 Planctomycetota bacterium | reverse complement strand
GAAGTTGCCGAAGAACTCCGAGCGCTCGTGGAACTCGTGACAGTTCCAGCCGCGGCCCGCCTGATACACGCCGAGCTTGGGGAACCAGTGCGCGATCATCAGGAAGTCATCTTTGTACCCGGTGCGCCGGCGCACGCGCGGCACCCTGGATTCCCAGCGCACCGTCACCTCGACGGTCGCGCCGGGTGCGAGCGCCCTAGCCAGGTCGATCGAGAACACGCTGCGATCTTCAGGCGATCCGCCGTCGGGTTGGCGGTAGCGCAGGGTCGCGAGACGTTCCTCGCCATCGACCACCACGGAGGTCACGCGCTGCCAGCCCCACTCCGAGTCTTCGGGCGTCCCCGCTTGCACGCTGTGGCTGCGCAACTTGCCCTTCGACTCGGTCAGATACGTGCTGGCGTTGTTCGAGAATGCGTTCCAATAAAGGTGGAACCACAAGTCAGGAACGCTGTCCGGCGTCGCGTTGGTCCAGACCTGGGTCACGCTTCCGTCCAGTCGTCGGCCTTCCTCTTGATAGGAGGCCTCGATACGGGTGTCCACGCGCGCAGCCAAAGCCCCCTGGCCGTCACCCGGCGCAAAAGCCGCCGAGACCCGCCCTAGGGGGCAAAGGGCGCAACAAAGCAGGATCCAGCGCGCCCAACCGCGGTTGCCCATGGCGCCATCTTGCGCATCAAAGCCAGGTCTGCGCAAGGGACAGGCGACGTAACCCTTTGTGAAAGCGAGGATTGGGTCGTTGGGGGCGGGTTGGAAGAAACTCGGCGCTCAAGTCGCGGAGCGGGCCTCCGACAACCTGGGCGCGGCACCCTCCGTGCCCGACCTGCCTGTTCTGACCCAACTCTTGGATGCGCAAAAACTGCGCACTCACTTCACCCCCCCGGCCGGCCGATAACGGAGATGACCTCAAGCCCTCCCTCAACGGGACGGAGAGAACGATCATGGAGATTCGAAACAACGGTGTCGGTAAGAGTGGCTCGGATCAAATCGATCTGACCCGGACCAATCGTGATGCGCTGCGCGAGCGAGTCAACGCTCCGCCCACCAACCCCAGGCCTGCTACGGCCGACAGCGCGGCCGCAAGCCCCAGCGACGTCGGGACACATCGCGATCGCCTCGCGCAGGCCGAGTCGCTTCACAAGCGGATCCACGGTGCTCGCGAGCGCTTCGCCAAGTCAGTTCACAAGCGCATCGCGGGCGCTCGGGAGCGCTTCGCCGCTGAACAGGTGAAGAAAGATGAAGTCTCGGTTTCGAGCCGCGCCCAGGAGCTGGCGGATACGACGATCGCTCAGCGGCCCCAGGATGTTGACGCGGCAGCGCGCACGCAGCGCGTCAACGACCTCAGGTCGCAACACGAACAGGGCAAACTCGACGTCGAGAGCATGGTGGCCGAAGCGGCCTACCGCATGCTCGGCGGAAAGTAGCCGGGAGCAGCCGCGCGACTGCGAGAAGGAACACGGGCGCGCGTCGCCCGATCGAAGCAGGCCGGCCCTGGATCAGGGTCGGCCTGCGGCTTCTTTTCCGGCCTGTCCGCTCAGCGCGAATTCGACGATTGACGCTCGCTGATCGCGAAACAGTTTTCCGCGAGGGCAGCGATGGCTGCGTGGTGCGCGCCCCACATGGTCCAGATCTGGTCTGCCCACTCGCGCACACGCATCGCGTGCTCGCGCGACGAAGCGGCCGACGCTAGATCGTGCGAGGTCAGCAATGCGCGCCGCAGCGGGACCTCGAAATGCGGCCACTTCGTCACCGACGACGCCAGCGCCTGCAGAAGCGGAGGAACGTCAAAGGGCTTGAAATCTCGCTCGAGAACGAGATGAAGACCCACGAGGTGCACAGCTACCGACTTGTCGGGGTGCGGTCCGCCCGCGTGCTGAACCGCATAGGCGTCGACCGTCAACTGGTGGACTTGTCCGAACAGTTCGGTGTCCTGGTATTCGAGCGCGAGCACATGTGTGTACTCCGACCAACACTCGGCGGAAGTGTTGTAATAACCGCGGTACGGCAAGGCGCCGGCGGCGAGTTCTGCCCCGCAACCGGGGCAGCGGCTTCTGGGGGATTCCATGTCGGCCGATGCTAGCCAAGTTGTCGATTCCATGGGGATCGTCCGAGTGGAGTTTTCTTTCCCGAGCCGAGACGGTTGGCGACCCACACGAAGTTGCATTTGATCCCGCGGCCGTGTCGCGTCGTTGCCGACGAGTCGAGTCGGCCCCACAGTGCAAGAGTGCGGGAACTCCGGCGCGGCGGCGATGGACTCCAACTCGATCAGCTCACGGAAGAGTTCACTGGTGCGGTCTCGGCACCGCCACGTTACGCCGTGGCAGCGCGGCGTCAGTTCCTGCGGAATCGCCGCCCGCATTTCATGGACTCTTGCGTTCGATTTCGGCGCAGCTGGTAGGCTCGATCCTGAAACACCCCTGGCCCGATTGCACCCACAGGATTCAGGAACTCCCTGCCATGCAACTCAACCCCATCTCCTCGGCCCTGGTCCTGACCGTCTGCATGGGCGCCGCGGTCGCGCAGGCGCAGTCGCTGACCCGCGTTCAGGGCGCGGGCGGAAGGCAGACCGAGGGCAACCTGGTCGTGATCGGCTTCTCGCCGGACGAGCGCTATGTGTATGTCATTGGGGACGACGCCGTGGGCGGCGACTCCAATGGCTTTATGGACGTCGTCCGCCAGGACCGATTGACCGGGGGCAATAGCGTGGTGTCGCTGGGGGTCGGAGGGATTCCTCTCAACAGCCACGTGGAATTCGCATCGCTGAGCGCGGATGGCCGCCGGCTCTACATGATGACGCCCGCCGACAACCTGGGCTTCGCGGATGCCAACGGGACGGAGGATGTCTACACCCGCGACCTGGTCACGGGGACCGTAAGCCGTGCCAGCGTTGGCTTGAATGGCACCGATCCCGACGCCGGCTCCTACTTCGGCGAAGTCAGCAACGACGGCCGCTTCGTCGCCTTCGCTTCCGAGGCAACCAATCTGGTCAGCGGCGACAACAACGGCACCTACGACGTTTTCCTGCGCGATACGACCCTGAACACGACGCAACGCATCAACGTGCAGGCCAACGGGAGCGAGTCGCCGGGCGGAGCCGACTTGCCGCAGATTTCGTTCGACGGACGCTATGTCGTCTACCTCTCCTACGCCGACGACCTGGTGCCCGGGGACCTGAACACTTTTGGGGACATCTTTGTCCACGACCGCCAACTCGTGACCACGACCCGGGTCAACGTGGGTGCCGGGGGCGTGGAGGCCGACGGCGACAGCTACTATTGGATGCGCGCCAGCCCGGACACGCGTTGGATCGTCTACGGGAGCTGGGCGACGAACCTCGCGCCGGGCGCCACGGGCTTCTTGGAAATCCTGCGCATCGATCGGCAGACCGGCAGCATCACGATCGAAAGTGTCGGCAGCGGCGGCGCTCCGAGCGATGCGGACTCGATCGATCCGTGGGTCTCGGACGACGGCCGCTACACGGCGTTTTTCAGCTACGCCACGACGCTCGACCCCGCCGATCTGGACACGGGCACGGACATGTTCTGGCACGACAGCCTGACCGGCGTGACGCGGATCGCGTCGCAATCGACGGGCGGCCTCGCCGGACACCCGCCCCCGTCCTCGGGCGATTCGTGGGGCTGGCCGGCGCTGAGCGGAAGTGGCCGACTGGTCGGCTTCGAAACGAATCTGCAGGGCCTCCTCGCGGGCGATACCAACAGCGGAGATAGCCTGGTGTGGGACGCTTTTTCGACCGTGCAGCCCATCGAGAGCTTCTGCGTAGCCAAGCTCAACTCCATGAATTGCACGCCGGCGATCAGCAGCGGGGGCGAACCGCACGTCGCGGGTCAAAGCGACAGCTTCTTCCTGTCGGCGCACAATGTGATCAACAACAAGCCGGGACTTTTCATCTGGTCCATGGGGCCCGCGGCCACGCCCATGGGTGGCGGCACGCTGTGCGTCGGCTCGCCGCTGAAGCGCATGAGCAGCCAATTGTCCGGCGGTACGCCGACGGGAGTCAATTGCAGCGGAACCTACTCGCAGCATTTCTCGCAGGCCTATATGGCCGCGAAGGGCATCACTGCCGGCTTGACGATCTACTCACAATGCTGGAGTCGCGACAACGGCTTTCTGGCACCGAACAATATCGGACTCACCGACGGACTGCGCTTTACCGTGGCGCCGTAGGGACACGGGCGATCACTTGGCGAAGTTCCACTCCGAGAGCGGCGAGGGCGTGCGCGCGGCCATGACGGCACCAAAGCGCTCGACGAGTTCCGGATGTTCCGCAGCAATGTCGTGTTTCTCGCCGGGATCGATGGAAAGGTCGTAGACCTCGATCGCAGCGACCGGATTCTTCTTCGCGTTGCGCCGCACGCCCTTGAACGACCCGACGCGCGCGGCTTGCCAGCCCCCACCGGCGGCGTACTCCCAGTACAGGTGATCGCGCGCAACAAGCGGCGCGTCGCGCAGGAGCTGCGGTGAAAGGTCGATTCCGTCCAGGCCTTTGGGCAACGCGCCAGGCTCGAGGCCGACAAATGCGGCGATCGTCGGGAACAAGTCCCAGTTGCCCGTGACCGCCGCGCTCAGCGCGCCTTGCCGCACTTTTCCGGGCCACGAGACGATCAGCGGCACGCGAATTCCGCCTTCGTAGAGTTGTCCCTTGAGCCCCCGCCGTCCGGCCGCGCTGCCAAAGAAGGTGCTGTCGGTTCCGCCCGTGTACGAAGCGCCGTTGTCGCTGGTGAAGATCACCAGCGTGTTGTCGGCGAGGCCAAGTTGCTCCAGCTTCGCGAGCAGGTGCCCGACGTCGCGGTCCATGCGCGAAACCATGGCTGCGTAGGCGGCGTGCGGCGTTTCGTGCGGCAGATAGCCCTTCGATCCGTCGTAGGGTGCGTCGGCGATCTTGCCCTTGTATTGCGCGAGCGAGTCCTCGGGCACTTGAAGCGTGAGGTGCGGCACGGGCGTGGCGAACAACAGGAAGAACGGCTTTGTCTTGTTGTCGGAAATGAACTTCAGGGCCTCGTCGCGAAACAGATCCGGCGCGTAGATGCCGCCGATCGTCTCGCCGCGCGTCGGATGATCCTGATTGGCGGAGAGCTCGACGATCTCGCTGTTGCGATACAGGAAACTCGGGTAGTGATTGTGCGCCTGCCGCTGACACAGGTAGCCGAAGAAAAGGTCGAAGCCGTGTTTCGCCGGATCGCCGCTGCTGCCAGGTGGACCGAGCCCCCATTTGCCGATCGCGGCCGTCGAGTACCCGAGATTCTTCAGCAGCGTGGCGACCGTCACACTCTCCGCCGGCAACGGCTGCTGTCCGACCGGACTGAGTTCCTTGTTGTCGCGAATCGCCGAGTGGCCGGTGTGGAATCCGGTCAGGAGGCTGCAGCGCGAGGGCGCGCAGACGCACGAACCGGAGTAGGCCTCGACGAAGCGCACGCCGCGCGCGGCCAGCGCGTCAATGTTCGGCGTCTGGATGATTTTCTGTCCATAGCAGCCGAGTTCGCCGACGCCGAGGTCGTCGCTGATGATCAGGACGATGTTCGGAAGGCGTTGCCCGCTTTTCGCGTCGGTCGCGCCGGCGGGCTTTGCGTCCTCGGTCTTGCTCGTGTCGCAACTGCCCAGGGCGAGCGTCAGAAGCGCGAGTGCGA
>JANMRV010000545.1:0-5517 GCA_031388685.1 Planctomycetota bacterium | reverse complement strand
GCCCGTGATCGACTCGCCGCGACTCGTGCACGGGACGCATCTCGTGATCTCAAAAGAGGATGTCGAAGCCGGGCTCGCACTCGCGCCAAGCCCTGCGTTCACGATCAGCGCCTTCGCGAGCCTGCTCTCGGAGGAAGCCCGCCGAGAATCCTGGGGCATCACTTTGCACCCCAGTTCACCTCCGCTGCTCGTTCAAGGACCGCAAGCGGGCTGCCAGGCCGCGGCGACTTTTTGCGAGCAGCTCGACGCGGCCTCGCGCGGGCTCGATATCGAGCTCTCGATCTGGCTCGTGCGTGGCGCCGGGGTTTCAGCGGCCGGAGCGGGCCTGCCCAAGGAGGCGCCGTGGGCCTTCACTCGTTTGCGCTCCGGCGCACAGAGCATGCTCGGCGAGCAGATCCAGCAAAGTTACGTCCACAACTATTCCGTCGAAGTCGCCACCGACGCGGGCGTCGCGGCCCCGGTGGTCGGCCGAGTGCTGACCGGCGATGTGCTGCAGGTGCGTGCGATGCGCGTGCGCGCGGGCGCCGGCGTGTTCGTCGAAGGTCTGCTCGATCTCGCGCGTCTGACTTCACTCGAGGACTTCGAACTCTCTGCGACTGACCTAGGCTCCTTGCAGCAGCCACACGTCAACGGCCTTCAGATTGCGTTCAGTGGGACCGTGGCATCGGGAACGCCGCTGCGGGTGGCGTGGGCCGGCCTCGGCGGATCCGAGGCCGTGACTGAAGGCTCGCTGTGGATCGTTCCGCGCGCGATTCCGGATGCAGCGGACGGGCGCTGGCGCATGCTCGACACGGCGCTCGTCGAAGCCCTGGCCTGGAATCTGCCGCCGGTGTCCCCAGGTGGCGGACTCGAAAACGCGCCTGACGGCACGCTCGAGGATCAGACACCCAAACCGTTGCCGGGTGGCCTGCTGATCAAGGAAGCCGACACTTCTCGCTCGAGCCTTTCGCGCACCCGTCCGCTGTTCGTCGCAGGCTTCGGAGTCGTACTCGGACCGCGCGCCGAGCAGGACGGCTGGGCGCAGATCGACAGCCTGCGCGGCGTTGCCGAGGCGCTGCGCACGAAGACCCACGAAGTGCTGGTTGCGCGCGGAGCCGGCTTCGTTCGTCTGCCTGTGGCCGGTGGTTCGACCTGGCGCGTGCTGGTCTGCGACGAGACGACCGCCGTAGTCGACTACGACGTCGAGATTGCGCCAGAGACCTGGATGCCAGGCCCGCGCGTCGAGCGCAGCCTGGACGGCTTTTGCGCCCAGGGACTCGCGGGGAGCGATTTCACGAGCTACTCCGCCTGGGTCGCCGCGACGTCGGAGAAGCATGTCGCCGAGCGTTCGAGCGTTCCGCTCGGCCGCCTCGAACTTCCACGGCGCACGTGGCGCTCCGCGCGCGGCGAAGTGCGCGCGGGTGCGACGCCGGAAGTGCTGCTCAGGGGAGCCGTGCCGCTGACGTTGACGGTGCGCGCGCTCTGATTTGCGCGCTTTGGGTGCCGGTCCGACCCTTCGGACGGACGCGCGACCCCGGCTCGAGGGTGTAGACTTAGCTGCGCCTATCCTGTTCGACTCCCCCGCCCGCGACCCCCGCGAGCAATCCCGAAAGCCTGACTTTCAAGCACTACGTCATGAGACTCGGCCTGCATCAATCCGCGCGCATGGAACAGCGGATGATCCAGTCGCCGCAGATGATCCAGGCGATGCAGATCCTGCAGCTTTCGAGCCAGGACCTTTCCGAGCGTGTCGAGCAGGAACTGAGTGAAAACCCTTTCCTGGAGCTGGTGGAACCCGGCCAGGACGGCGCCGGCGTCGATGGCCCGGCCGCACTCCAAGGCGATGGGAAGACTCCCGCCGTCGAGCCGGGCAGCGGAGTCGACCTCGCGCCGGAGGGGCCGGGCGAGGACTTCGAACGCTACGAGCGGGAATGGGATCCGGTGCGGCGCGTGCGCGACAACGGCGAGGGTGACCGCAAGCTCGAAGCCATGGCGAACACGCCCGACGCTCCCAAGAGCGTCGCCGAGGCACTGCTCGATCAACTTGCCTTCGTCGATCTCCAGCCGCGTGGCAGGCTGCTCGCCGAGTACCTGATCTACTCGCTCGACTCGCGCGGCTACCTCGAGGGCAGCCTCGAAGAGATTGCGGCCGAGTGCTCCACGACTCCCGAGCTGACCGGCGTCAGCGTCGAAGAATTGTCGAGCGTGCTGCGCGAGCTGCGCAGTGTCATCCACCCGGCACTGGGCGCGCGCGACCTGCGCGAGTGCCTGCTCTTGCAGCTCGAGCTGAGCGGCGCCGAGACACCCTTGCTGCGCGCGCTGATCGAAAACCACCTCGAGGACATCACCACCAATCGCCTGCCGCGCATCGCCAAGGCCACCGGGCGAACGCTCGAGGAGGTCAAGCTCGCGATCGATTCGTTGCGCGCGCTCGACCCTGCGCCCGGCGGCGAGTTCGGCGAAAACACCGCGGCGGTGATCACGCCCGACGTCGCGGTCGAGGAAATCGACGGCAAATTCGAGGTGCGCCTGACCCGCCAGCGCTCGACTGAGCTGCGCCTCTCGCCGACCTATCGACAATTGCTGCGCGACAACAAGAAGGACCGCCAGCTCGCCCTGTTCGTCAAGAAGCGCGTCGAATCTGCGCGCTGGTTCATCGATGCGATCCAGCAGCGCCAGTCGACCTTGGAGCGCATCGCACGCTGCCTGTTCACGCGCCAGGAGGAGTTCCTCGAAAAGGGCGTGCGCTCGCTGCACCCTCTGCGCATGCAGGAAGTTGCCGACGAGGTTGGCGTGCACATCTCGACCGTGAGCCGTGCGGTTTCCGGAAAGTACGCGGAAACACCGCGCGGGATCTTCCCGCTCAAGTACTTCTTCACCGGCGGCACGACCAAGGAATCCGGCGAGGTCGCCAGCCAGGCCGCGATCAAGAATCGGCTCGCCGAACTCGTGCGCCAGGAAGACGGTGCCAATCCCCTGTCCGACGACCAACTCGCCCTGTTGCTCGGCCAGCGCGATCGGATCCGCATCGCGCGCCGCACAGTCACGAAGTATCGCAAGGCGCTTTCGATCCCTTCCTCGTCGCAGCGCCGCGTTTTCTGAGCGCGCGGGCCGGCTCAGAAGGATTTGCTGGCCCGCGATCCCCGCACAGCTTGGTAACCTGTGCGGTTGATCAACGGTCGGCCAATGCGGCCGGCCGCAGCATTTGCACACGCGACCCTAGGGGGTCGCTCGAAGCACCACCAAAGAACCAGGGAATCCCATGGGCGTCAAGGCCACTGAATTGCGCAAGGGCGCCGTGATCGAGAAAGACGGCGATCTGCTGCTCGTCACCGAGTACATGCACCACACTCCGGGCAACTTGCGCGCGGTCATCCACGTCAAGCTGAAGTCGCTGAAGACCGGCGGGACCAAGGAATTGCGCCTAGGCTCCGGTGACATCCTCGAAGTGGCGTACCTCGAGAAGAAGCCCTGCGAGTACCTTTACAAGGAAGCCAACGGCGGCTTTGTGTTCATGGAGCAGGAGGGCTTCGAACAGGTCACCGTCCAGCACGAACTGATCGCCGAACAGATGGGCTACGTGAAGGAAAACACGGTGGTGCTGATCACCTTCCACAACCAGCTCCCGATCGGGCTCGAGCTGCCCGCTTCGGTCGTGCTCAAGGTCACCGAATCGGAGCTCGCTGTGCGCGGCAACACGGCGACCAACGTCAAGAAGGAGGCGGTGCTCGAGACCGGCCTCAAGATCAAGGTGCCGATTCACATTTCGGTTGGCGACATGGTCAAGGTGCGCACCTCCGACAGCGAATTCCAGGGGCGCTCGAACTGACGCTTCACTCGCGCAGGTAGACGTGCACGTCGAGGTCGCGCACGCCGTCCAGTTCGAAGCTTTTCACCAGTCGCGCGTTCGAGGCGAGCATCGCTTCGAACGTGCGACGGTCTTTTTCCGGCCACTCGTCGAGCCGCTCTCGATTGATCACGAACCACGCTCGGCGTGGTTGGCGCGCCCAGTGTTGCTCTGCAAGGAACGAGTACCGGTCCAGGTTGTGAACGTGCGTCGGATGGCGCAGATTCGAGCTGTTCGGCGCAAAGTAATACTCGCCGACGTTCGCGTTGTTGGTGAAGACGAGATCGCCCGCTTCCCGCCGATTGAAAACTTCCGCGAACGCCTCGCGCCAGGCCGGCCGGTCCCCGTTGCGAGTCGTGAAATAGAGACCCTGATCGACGAGCGCGGGCAGGAGCAGCGCGGCGAGCCAGCTCGATTTCCACCAACCCGGTGATCTGGCCCGCGTCAGTGGCCAGGTTGCGAGCAGGGCCACGAAGGGTAGCAGCACGAACAGATACTGCGCGGCGGCGCGCACGAAGAATGCGTTGCCCAGTGCCAGCGCCGCGCAAAACAGGCAGGCCAACGCAACCAGGACATCGGGTGCGCTGCGCTGTCTGAAGCCACCGAAGGCGCCGAAAAGCGCCGCCGTGAGCAGCGCCGGCGTGAAGTACCAACCGCTGGTGGCGAGCAAGTGCAGCGGGGTCGGATCGTGTTTGGTGCGGTAGTAGTCCAACCAGATCGGCCCGATCCACACAGCGATCGCCAACCCCAGCAGCCCCAGTGCCACGAGCATCGGCCGCGAGATCGAGAGGCGCGGCGGCAATGGCTGCAGGGGCAGCCTCGCGATCACGATCGCGGCCGCGATCCACGCCGGCAGCAGCAACGCAGCTGCTGGTTGCGCGAGGGCGGCGAACAGCAGTGCGGCGAGCGCGCACAGCGAGGTCAGGGCAAAGCGTTCGCCGTGGCTGCGGAACACGGCGCGCACACACAGCGCGCCGCCGATCAGGGCGAAGTCCTGGGCTAGGGTGTAGAAGCGCGCGTTCTGAGACCAGTAGACATGCCACGTGGAAGCGGCGACGATTGCCGCGGCCGCCGCCGCGCGCCGCGCACCGAAGATCGGCGTGAAACACAGGCCGCAGGCGACGATCCCGAGCACACCGAGCAACGCCGGAAGCACGCGCATCCCGAACTCGCCCGGCACTGCGCCAAGGCCGTGGAGCAATCCGGCGAAAAGCAGATAGCCCAGCGGGTTTCTCGGACCCGCGCCCGCCCCCGGCTCGAGATAAGCGCGAGCGTCGCTTAGCGTGAAGACCTCGTCTTCCCACAAGCTCCACTGCGAGAGCCGCCAGAAGCGACTCAGGGCCAGCACCAGCGCCAGCCAGAACAGCGGTTCACGCAGCACTGCGAACGCCACAGGACGCCCAAAGTCCGCGCGAACCGGATCCGAGCGGGTTCCGGCCTCCCTCGAGCTTGCGCTGGAAACAGGGGGGCGAGAAAATCTTTCCAGGTCGCTCACTCCAGCAGCGTGCAGAAGCGCGCCGAGTAAGGCAACCCGGCTCACCCCGGGCTATGCTCTGTCGGTCTCCCTTCCAAGGAATCTCGATGCGTTCGCGATCACTTCAGCCAGCGCCCGCTTGGCTCTGCGTTGCCGGCCTGCTCGGGTCATTCTCGAGCTGCCAGAGCATCGATACGCCCTACATCCACGCCAGTGG
>JANMRV010000541.1:0-9034 GCA_031388685.1 Planctomycetota bacterium | reverse complement strand
AGCGGGATCAGCCACACCCAACCCTTGTCGCACATGAAAATCACGATGTCGCCCTGGCCGACGCCGGCGCGCGCGGTCTCGCTCGTGACCTTGCCGAAAGTCGAAAAGCTCGCGCAGCGGCCGAAGCGCTCGAGTTGCTGCACATTGCGATTGCGCCGGCCGATCAGCGCCTGCTGACCCGACGCGTCGATGAAGAACTTCGCCCGGCAGGTGCCGAAGTCGCCGGACAGTTCGACGCCCTCCGCAGTCTCCTTCCACGCATCGACCGTGGTCGAGTAGCGCATTTGTGCGCCCAGTTCCTCGGCGCGCTTGGCGACCGCGTGGTCGAAGTGCTGCCGCTCGACCTGATAGGCGTACGGGAAGCTGCCTTCGAGTGCGTGCGCGAAGTTGATGCGCAGGCTGTCCGAAGAACCTTCATCGAGGAACAGCGCGCCGGGTTTGCGCAGCGCGAAGTGTTCGTTCGACAGATCGAGCCCAAGTTCGAGCAGCGGCGGAATGCTCATCGGCAAGAGCGACTCGCCGATGTGGAAGCGCGGGAAGGCATCTTTCTCGAACACGACCACGCGATGGCCCGCCTGGCGCAGAAATCCAGCGACGCTGGAGCCGCCCGGACCCGCGCCGATGACCGCGACGTCGGTTTCGATCGTGGAAGTGCTCATGTGGACTCCCAGCGCTTGAAGATCAGGGAGGTGTTGACGCCGCCGAAGGCGAAGTTGTTGCTCATGACGTATTTCATGTCGAGGCTGCGGCAATCGCCGCGCACGTAGTCGAGCTCGCCGCAGCGCGGGTCGACGTCTTCCAGGTTCAACGTCGGCGCGACCCAGCCCTCGTTCATCATTTGAATCACGATCCAGGCTTCGAGCGCGCCGCACGCGCCCAGCGTGTGGCCCATGGCGCCCTTGAGTGTGCTGAACGGCACGCGCTTGCCGAAAACGCGCGCCGTCGCCTGGCTCTCGGCGATGTCGCCCTGTTCCGTTCCGGTGCCGTGGGCGTTGACGTAGTCGATGCTCGTCGGCTCGAGAGCCGCATCGCGCAGCGCGTTGCGCATGACTTTTTCCATGCCGTCGACACCGGGGTGGGTCATGTGCTCGCCGTCGCAGTTGGTGGCGAATCCGACGAGTTCCGCGTGGACCGGCGCGCCGCGCTGCTGCGCGTGCTCCAGCGCTTCGAGCACCAGCGTGCCGGCGCCCTCGGACACGACCAGTCCGTCGCGCGCGACATCGAAGGGCCGCGGCGTGCGGGTCGGCGTCTCGTTCTTCGTCGACGTCGCGAACATGATGTCGAAGACCGCGGCGTTGACCACGTGCAGTTCCTCGGCCCCGCCCGTGACCATGCATTCCTGCACGCCGCTCTGGATCGCTTCGAGACCGTAGCCGATGCCTTGGCTGCCCGAAGTGCAGGCGCTGCAGGTCGGCATGATGCGGCCGCGGATCTCGAAGAATTGCCCGAGGTTCGCGGCGGTGGTGTGACTCATCAATTGGATGTAGTCGTTGGGCGAAATGCCTTTGAGCGAGCGCTCCTGCATGATGTTGCGCGCGTAGACCTCGATCGCCGGCGGACTGCCCGAGGTCGAGCCGTAGGAAACGCCCGTCGTTCCGTCGTGCAGCGCGGGATGATCGAAAAATCGCGCGTCGCGCAGCGCAAGTTCGCTGGCGCGCGCGGAAAGTTGCGCCACGCGGCCCATGCCGCGAATTTTCTTGCGCGGATATTCAGGCGGCAGGACGAAGTCCTTGACCGCTCCGCCAAGCCGCGTGTGCAGACCATGAAATTGTTCCCAGTCAGGTTGCACGCTGATGCCGGATTTGCCGGCCAAGTGACTCTGCTTCACGCTCGACCAATCGTTGCCGAGCGGGCAGAGTCCCGCCATTCCGCTGACAACGACGCGGCGTTTCACAACATGCCTCCGTTGACCGAGATCACCTGACCGGTTACGTAGGAAGCGCTGTCGGAAACGAGGAAGCCGACCACGGCCGCGACTTCCTGCGGCGTTCCAAAGCGGCGCAGCGGGATGCGATCGATCACCATCTCCTTGGGCACCTCGGCGGTCATCTCGGTCTCGATCAGGCCTGGCGCCACGCAATTGACCGTGATCGCGCGCTTGGCGAGCTCCAGTGAAAGCGCCTTGGTCGCTCCGATGATGCCGGCCTTCGACGCCGAGTAATTCACCTGCCCGCGGTTGCCGGCGATGCCCGACACCGATGACAGGGTCACGATCCGGCCGCCCTTGCGCAGTTGAACCATCGGCATCACCAGGGGCCGCAGCACGTTGTAGAAGCCGTCGAGGTTCGTGTGCACGACGCGGTCCCAGGCCTCGCCGCTCAGCCCGGGAAATGGCGCGTCGTCGACTACGCCGGCGTTGCAGACGACGGCGAAGAAGGGACCGTTCGCATTCATGTCGTCTTCGAGGATCTGCTGGCAGGCGTCGCGATCAGCGATGTCGAAATAAAGCGTGCGCGGCGTGGCGCCGGCTGCTTCGAGCAGCCGGCGACTTTCGCGCGCGGCCTCGGAATCGCCGCGCGCATGCAGCGTGATTTCGAAGCCGCCCTTTGCGAGCTCGAGCGCGATGGCGCGTCCGATTCCACGGCTCGACCCTGTGACCAGTGCGCGACGTCTCATGAACTTTGCTTCTCCAGCAGATCTTTGATGTTGTGCGGACTGTAGGCCGAGAGTTCGCAGTCGGCGAGCAAAGCGCCGGATTCGCGATCGCGCACATGGCACTCGAAACTGGCCAACTCGCCATCGTCCCAGGCGACGCGCGCGCTGACCAGCAATTCCTGTCCCGCGAGGAACGACGGTACGTGCAACGCGAGCCGCCGCGAGCCCAGCAGGAATCCCAGGCGAATGGGATTGCCCTTGTCGCGCTCGCAAATGCCGGAATGTGCGGCGGCGCACTGCGCCATGAATTCCAGCGCGACCCAACTGGGAATCGAACCGTCCGCGCTCGCGAAGAACGACGCCGAATCGATACGAACCGAGCACGTGGTCGAGTCGGCATGGTGCGCGACGATCGCGTCGAGCAGCACCATCGGCGGTTTCTGCGGCAGGACGTCGTCGAGAGTCCAGACGACCGATGCCGCGCCGCGTTCGGATGCGCTGCCGGTCATGGTGCAAGCTTCTCCGCGCGGATCGTGCGCACCTCGAGCGTGTAGTTCTGCTCGAGATTCAGGAACACCAATCGGTCGCCCCAGGGCTCGTTCCTGTGCCTCGAGGCCTTTTCGTCGTACTGAACCTTGATGACCGCCGCGCCTGAACGACGGAAAAGGCGCAGCACGGTTCCGTACTGGGACTGTCCCCAGATGCGATCGAGTCCATGGACCTGCGGATCTGGCCACATCGCAAGCTGCAGATCCGCCAGGATGCGCGAAGGCTCCGCCGGCAACTGCGCGCCCGGGGCCATGTCGATCGTGAGCGACTCCTCCGTCAACGTAAGCGTGAACGCGCGCGTGTTGAACGGCGTCATGCCGACCAGAACCAGATGCTCCTCGTCGACTTCGAGCAGGCAGTGGAACGTGTACGACTTGTCGCCGTACTTCGCTTCGACGATCTGCTCCAACGAGATCGACTGCTTCAACGAAGCGGGAGACATCAGGTCAAAGGTTGCGTCCTTCGCGACCTGAATTCCTTCGACCTGCAGGCCGGGCGCTCGGCACCCCGTGAGCAGCGTGCTGGCGAGGACTAACACCGCGCCCAGCCTTCGAAGCGCGTGCGCCGTCGTTTTGCGGCAAGAAGATCGTAGCGGCGTCACGTCGGGCTCGCACTCTGATCGCGCGACTTGGAGCTGAGGCAGGAGAGGGGTGAGAAAACGAGCGCAAGGACGATGCCGAGGCTGACGCTCGCGCCGAGCGCACGCAGCGGCGGAGCGCTGCTCGTCACCATCAGCCCGAAGGCGATGACAGTGGTGAGCACGGAGAGCAACACCGCGAACAGCGCCGTCGCTTCCGACGTGCCATATTCAGCGAAGATCACGCCGTAGTCAACCGCGAGGCCGAGCACGAGCAAGAGGCCGAGCAGGTGGAACAGATTGAGGCTCGTGCCCGACGCGACCAAGCAGGCCAGCGTCAGGCCGGCCGAGAGAAGCGAGGGCAACATGACCTGCACGCCGTTGCGTGGCCCAAAGCGGATCATCAGCGCAATCAGTACGCCGATGTACGCAACGACGACGAGCCGCGTCGAGTCGACGCGATAGCGCTCGACCAGCTTGGACATGTCGCGCACGCGATCGACGTAGTGGACGCCGGGCGCACCCGCGAGGCGTTGCTCCAGCGCCGCTCCGTCGCGCACGCCGCCGAGCATGACCAGCGTGCCGAAGCCGCGCGCCGTGGCGCCGAGCCACAGCGACCGCAGCAGCTCCGATGCCGGGCTCGCAAGCCATTTGTCGACGTCAAGCAGGTCCGCCGGCTCCGTAGCGAGTTGCCGATGCAGTTCTTCGATCACCGGCGCGTCGAAACCGATGTCATCGAGCGCAGCTTTCAGTGCAGCGAAGTTCGGCAGCAGCTTTTCCGCGAGCAGCGCGTGATCTTTCAGCTGACGCGAGCGGCTCGGCAGGAACAGCGCGAGATCGCGACTGTTGTCGAGCAACTTGTCGTCGATCGCGCCGCGCACGAGGACCGACGCATTTTCGAGCCGCTCGAGCGTCTCCTGTTCGCTCGCGCCCTCGACCAGGACGAAACGGCTGTCATCCGCGCGTCCGGCGATCTCGCGCACGCGCGCGTCTTCCGCGAGCAACTCCGCCGGCGCCGACTGGAAGCGGCGCACGTCGTCTTCGAAGGCAAGGAAGAACGGCGACGCGAACGCGGCGAGGCACAGTCCCGCGAGAACGATCTTCGCCCCACGCTGCGCGCGCAGCGTGCTCCACAACGCGAGGAATCGCGCGCACTGCCCGTGCAACCAGGGCGGCGCGCTGCGGCGATGGGGAACCTCGAGCAGCGGCGGAAACCAGCACACGACCGTGGCCCAGGCACCGATCAGGCCGACCGACGAGAACAGAGCGAACTGCCGCAGCACTGGAAAAGGCGTGAAATACAGCCCTGAAAAGCCCAGCACACTGGTGAAGACACCCAGAGTGATTCCAGGCAGGATCGCGCGCATGCTGCGTCGCGCGTCCCAATCCTTGCCCCCAAGCCGGTGCGCACAGAAATAGTGCAGCGCGTAGTCGACGCCGAGTCCGGTCAAGCTGGTGCCGAAGACCAGCGTCAAGAAGTGCACGCGCTCGAAAATCAACAACGTCGCCAGCATGGCCGTCGCCGTGCCGACAGCGACCGGCAGGAACGACAGAAGAAACGGCCGCAGCGAGAAAAACGCCAGCAGAATGCACAGCGCCGTGCCGAGCATCGAACCCGTGCCGATGATCATGATGTCCGACTTCATCGCCTCGCGCGTGTGCGCCGCGAAGCGCGGCACGCCCGAGTACAACAAGCTCGAGTCGGCGAACTTTTCGGCGAGCGTCAGGCGCAGAGCTTCGATCGCGTCAATCGAGGCACGCTGGCCGTTCGCATCGAATGGATCCGCTGCGGTCTCCGCGCTGAGCAGTGCATAGGTCGCCCCGTCCTTCTCGAGCAGCAGGAATCCGTCAGAGGCCGTGACGCCGATGCTGGTGGCGGCCCAGCCCTGCAGGACATCGGGATACAGGAGCAGCGGATCGCGCTCGAGCAGACCCGTGTACAGCGATGACGCCGGGCTCTGCAGCAGACTGCGCACGCGCAGCACAAGTTCGTCGCCGCCGCTACCCTTTTCGAGTTCCGCGCGCATCCGCGCCGAGAGCATTTCATAGCGGTGGGGGAAGTAGAAATCGAAGAACGCGCGCTCGGTCTGCGTGTCGAACGAGCCTTTCACGCTGGAAAACGCCTGTGAATCGCGCAGCGCCGCCTCCGCGAAGGTCGCGGCCGCGAGCGCCTGCTCTCGACCCGCATGACCGATGAGCACAACGACCGTCTTGGCCGCGCGCCCCGAAAGTTGCTGCGTCAATTCATGCAGCGCGGGATCCTGCTCGGAGGGCGGCAGCATCGCGAGCACGCTGGTCTCGAGCTTCAGCCCGCGCGAGAAGACGAGGCCGAGCCAGCCTGCGACGACCAGGACGCACAGTGCCCAAAGCGCCGCACGACGATCCCGTTGCGGCGCGCTTGCGATCTCAGTCCCAGGCGAAGCAGCGCTTCCGTTCATCGGGGCTGAGCTCTTTGTCCGTGACCACGTTTTCGAAGCGCGTGAAAGTCCGGTCCCCGTTGACCTCGATCACCTCGAGGGTCGCAAGCACGTTCTTCTTGCCGGTCACGACCATGCTGGCGATGAACTTCGACAGCGGCTTCCGCTTCGGCACGAAACCCATGCTCCAGGCCGCTTCGGTGCCGTCGAAGTAGAGTTCGAACTGCGCGCCGAGCGCCTTGTCGTCGCCGGAGAAAACCAGCAAGAAAGCGTCGATGAAACCCTTGGCCAGCGGTTGTTTGTCGACTTCGACTTTTTCGACCTTGCCCGCCGGGTCGCGTTGCGCGATGCCGTCGGGCCGCACGAGAAGTTCTTGGACGAACGGCGTCTTCAAGGCGCGATACAGGCCCAGTTTCCCGCAGAAAATCAGGTTTCCCGCGGAAACGAGCGGCCGCTTGAGGACCTTGATCTTCTTCTCCTCGGCGAAGTCGGCGCGGATGCAATTCGTCTCGCGCAGTGACTTGTTGACCGCGACGAAAGCCGCCGGCGGATGTTCGACGTCGAGCGGATGGGCCAGCACGGCGGGGCGCTCGTCGGTCTCTGCGAACGCCATCAGCGTGCCCAAGAACAGCGGCGCAAGCTGCGCGGCGAAGTTCACGGCGAGCCCTTCCTGGCAAGCCCGATACCATGAGCTTTGGCCGGCGCGGCGAGCGCGAAGTCGCAGGCGTGGATCCGTTCCATGATCCGCCGCAGCGTTCCGTCGAGCGGCCGGTCCTCGACTAGCGGCGAGAAATCCTCGCGCACGCCCGAGAAAAGGGCTTCGACCTCGGGGCTGAGCGAAGCGCGTTCCAGTTCGCCGCTTTGCAGGCGCTGGCCAAGACCTTCGACGACCGCGAGCAACATCGCTGCGGCCACTTGCTCGGTGAGTTCCAGCACCCGCACAGCGTCGCGGGCCGAAATCGTGCCCATGCTGACCTTGTCCTGGTTGTGGCATTCCGTCGAGCGCGAAAAAACGCTCGCGGGCATGCACAACTTCAGCGCCTCGGCCGTCCACGCGGAACTCGCGATCTGCACCGCCTTGAGGCCGTGATTGACACTGGCGCGCTCGGCGGGCGCGCTGGAGAGATTCGCGGTGAGCCCGCGGTTGGTGCGCACATCGACGAGCAGCGCAAACTGTCGATCGAGCAGGTCCGCGATGTTGGCGACAGCGGTCTTCAGCGTGTCCATCGCGATCGCGATGTGGCCTCCGTAGAAATGCCCGCCGTGCAGCACCAAGTCCTGCTCGGGATCGAGCAGTGGGTTGTCGTTGGCGCTATTGAGTTCGGTTTCGACAAGCCGGCGGATCCAAGGCAGCGTGTCGCCGAGCACGCCCAATACGTGCGGCGCGCAGCGCAGCGAATACGGATCCTGGATCGGATCGGCGGCGTCCTTGCGCGCCCAGCGAGCGTCACGCAGGGAATCGCGGATCACAGCCGCAGCGCGCATCTGGCCTGGATGGGGTTTCAGCTGGAAAAGGCGCTCGTCGAAGTGCGCCGGGTTGCCGCGCAGGGCGAGCACCGCCAGCGCGCTGATGCGGCTCGAGAGTTCCAGCAGATGCTCCGCGCGCGCGAAGGCGAGGCAGGCAAGCCCGGTCATCGCCGCCGTGCCGTTCATGATCGCCAGCGCTTCCTTGGGCGCGAGCGAGATCGGTTCGATGCGCGCAAGCGTGAGCGCTTCCATTGCAGCCATGCGCTGCGAGCGGTAGAGCACTTCGCGCTCGCCCACAAGCACCGCCGCGACGTAGGACAAAGGCGTCAGGTCGCCGCTCGCGCCCACGGAACCTTCCTGTGGAATCAGGGGCAGCACGCGCTCGTTGAGCAGTGAGCACAATCGTTCGAGCAGCACGACGCGCACGCCGGAAAATCCGCGCGCAAGCGAGGCGATGCGCGCGGTCAGGACCGCCGCGGTCGTCTCGGGCGAGAATTCTTCGCCCATGCCGCAGCCGTGGTAGCGCGTCAGGTTCAGCGGCAATTCGCGGATCAGGTGCGGGGGAACCGCGCGCTTGCAGGAATCGCCGTAGCCCGTATTCACGCCGTAGACGACCGCACCGGCTTCGATGCGCCGCTCGATCAGGGCAAAACCGTCCTCGATGCGCCGGCGCCATTGCGGGCTCACGGGAAGGGCGATGCGCGCGCGACCTTTCGACAGAAGCACGACGTCCTCGATCGTGAGATCGCGGTCACCGACGCTGACGGAACTCGAAGCTGCCTTGCTCATCTCAGGTTCGCCCCGGACGGTTCGCTTGCATCAGCGTGGGTCAAGGGCCGGGCACGGCGCCACCAGCCGCGGCCTGGGCGCTCGCCTTTTCGGTCGGCCAGAAATCGTAGAAGTTGAACCACTGCGGGGGCGTGGAAAGAAAGTGCTCCTCGAGCCTTCGAACATGGCGTTCCAGCCATGCCTGGCGGTCGAGATCGCGTTGCTTGCGATCGAGCAGGATACGCTCGGCGAACGATTCGAGGCAGATCTCGTAGGAATCCTGGCTTCGTTCGGGGGCAAACAGCAGGAACACGGGAGATTCGAGCAGCTGTGCGATGCACGCCGGCCCGTGCGGATCGGCTGCCGGCCCGCCTAGGAAGGCCGCGCGGGCCGTGCGCTTCTCGCCGGCCATGTCGGCGAGATTCCACAGGATCGCCACCCATTCGCCGCTGCCTGGGGGCGTGCCGTGGTTCCGCGCTGACCAAGCGTGTGCCGAGCGAAAAGCCGCGGTTCGCCGTGCTGTTCCAGCTCATGTGTCCGACCTCTGCGCGCGCGCGTCGCGCGAACGGACCAGCGACGGCAGGCGCGCGATCATCCCGAAAAAAAGCCGCGTGTGCATCCAACTGATGCGCAGGTTGTCTCTGCCCATCTTGAAGTGCGA
>JANMRV010000512.1:0-2232 GCA_031388685.1 Planctomycetota bacterium | reverse complement strand
AACCTTCCGCGAATAGGGAAAAATCGTGCCTGGCACCGTGCTGTCCGATTCGCATTGCGGCCGGTGGAGCTGCTAGTCTCACGCGAACTTCTCGAGGGAGACACGCTGCAAATGAAACCGACTGTCATTGGATTCGCGCTTGCTTTGTTCTTGATCCCACCGGCCACGGCGCAGGTGCCGCCCGAGCAGCATCTCGGCCATCCGGTTGGCGCGGACTTCCATCTGCCCGACTGGAACGCCGTGTCGAGCTGGTACAAGGACCTCGATGCCAAGTCCGCACGAGTGACCCTCGAAGTCGCCGGTCAGACCACCGAGGGCCGCGACTTTCTGGCCTGCGTGATCGCCAGCGAGAGCAACATGGCGCGGCTCGAGAGCGTGCGCGGCGATGCGCAAAGACTTGCCGACCCGCGCAAACTCGGCGCGGCGGAAATCGAGGCACTGATCGCGCGTGCCGTGCCGGTCGTCGTCATCTCCAATGCGATGCATTCGACCGAAGTGGCTGCGCCGCAGTTCGCCATGGAACTGGCCTGGAACCTGGCGACCTCGCAGGCCGAGCCGTGGAAGAGCGTGCGTGAAAAGGTCGTCGTCGTAATCCTGCCTTGCACCAACCCCGACGGCCTCGACAAGGTCGCGCACTGGTACATGGACAGCGTGGGCAAGTCCTTCGAGGGTGGCTCGATGCCCTGGCTCTACCAGCACTACGCGGGCCACGACAACAACCGCGACTGGTTCATGCTCTCGCTGGAGGAAACGCGCGTCGTTTCGAAGCTCCTGTACGAGCGCTGGCATCCGCAGATCTACTGGGACGTGCACCAGCAGGGTTCGTTCGCCGAGCGCATGTTCGTGCCGCCTTTTCGCGACCCGCTCGATCCCAATCTGGACGCCAGCGTGATGGGGGCGATCGACCTGATCGGGACGCGCGCGGCGCTCGACATGACTTCGAAGGGCTTGAAGGGTGTCGCCAGCGGCGTCTCCTACGACATGTGGTGGCACGGCGGCAATCGCAACGTCCCCGTGCGGCACAACATGATCGGACTATTGACCGAGGCCGCGTCGGCCAATCTGGCAAGCCCGCTGTGGGTCGCCCCGGACAAGTTGCGCGCGCCGTCGGGCCTTGCGCGCTATGCGCCCTCGAATCGCTTTCGCCTTCCCTGGCCCGGCGGCTGGTGGCGCGTGCGCGACATCGTCGACTACGAGCTGGCGTTTGCGAATTCTTTGCTCTCTGGCGTGGCGCGCGAGCCGCAATTGTTCACGCGCACGGTGCTCGAAGCCGCGCAGCGCAGCTGTGCGCTCGGAAAAGACAGCGGTTCACCCGCGGCCTGGGTGATTCCCGCGGAGAATCGCGATACGAATGCGGTCATGCGCCTGTGTGAGGCCTTGCTGCGCACGGGTGTCGAACTTCGCAAGGCCCCAACGGCTATCACTGTCGACGGCCGCACGCTCGCGCCCGGCGCGATCGTGATCGCGCGCGGCCAACCCGCCTGGCGCCACGTGCACGACTTGTTCGAGATCCAGGCCTATCCCGGCGACGAACCGCCCTATGACGTCGCGGGTTGGACGCTGCCGGCGCTGCTGGGTGTCGAGGCTCTCGCTGTTGCGAAACTCGGCGCTCTGAACGACGGGAACGCCGTAGAGCAGGACGCACTGCAGATCCCATTGATCTCGAAAGCCGGGGACGCAGGCCCGGCCGCGAAAAGCCTGCCGGAGTCTGCGGACAGCCTCGACGGCTGGCGCGGGCTTTTTTCGCAGCTCTCGCATGGCAATGCCGGCGGCATGACGGCCGCACGCAAACTCGAAATTCCGCCGACGACCAAGAGCCTCGTTAAGTGGACGAGGCTTCCGCGCGTCGCCGTCTACAAGTCCTGGACCGCGAGCATGGACGAAGGCTGGTTGCGCTGGACGCTGGAGTACTGCGGCCTGCCCTTCGAGTCCGTGGACAATGCGCGTCTCAAGGGCGGCGACCTGCAGTCCCTGTGCGACGTGCTGGTGATCCCCGATCTCTCCGGCAACGGCATCGACAACGGTCTCGAGTCCGGCAGTGTGCCCGAGGAATATGCCGGCGGCATCGAGCGCGAAGGTCGGCTCGCGATCGAGGCCTTCGTGCGCGGTGGCGGCAGGCTGGTCACCATCGGCCGCTCGTCGGGCTGGGCCATCGAGCTTTTCCAACTGCCCTTGAAGGATGTCGCCCACGGCAAGGATGCCGGTGATTTCTCCTGCCCCGGGAGTGTGTTG
>JANMRV010000501.1:0-12026 GCA_031388685.1 Planctomycetota bacterium | reverse complement strand
CCTCGGGCAGTCCATCGTCGTTGTCCGCGATGGCCGAGTGGTCGAGATTCCGCCGGAGCAGATCGAGCTCGGCGAGCTCTACGACTGACGCGAATCGGACAGTGCGGTGCCAGGCACGCGTTTTTCCGATTCGCTTCAGCGTCCTTAGTGCGACAACTCCGCCAACGGCCCGTAGGTCTCGGGCCTGCGGTCGCGGTAGAACTGCCAGATGCGTCTGACTTCTTCGATCATCGATAGGTCCATGTCTGCGACGATCAGCTCGTCCTTGTCTTCCGAGCCGGTCGCGAGAAAGTTACCGCGCGGGTCGACGAAGTAACTCGAACCGTAGAACTTGCCGATGTTCCAGGGCGCTTCGGTGCCGACACGATTGCTGCAGCCCATGAAGTAGCCGTTCGCGACAGCGTGGGCGGGTTGCTCGAGCCTCCATAGATACTGCGAAAGCCCGGCGACCGTTGCCGACGGATTGAAGACGAGCTCCGCACCGTTCAAGCCGAGCATGCGCGCTCCCTCGGGGAAATGGCGGTCGTAGCAGATGTACACGCCGACCTTGCAGTACGCCGTTTGGAAGACCGGATATCCGAGGTTGCCCGGCTTGAAGAAGTACTTTTCCCAGAAGCCCGAAGTGTGGGGGATGTGAGTCTTGCGATATTTGCCGAGGTATTTGCCGTCCGCATCGATCACGGCGGCCGTGTTGTAGTAGATGCCCGCGCTCTCGCGCTCGAAGACCGGCACGATCAACACCATGCTGTGCTTCTTCGCGATCGGCTGCAGCGCTTCGACCGTCGGGCCGGGCACGGGCTCGGCTGCGTCGTACCAGCGCGCATCTTGGCTGGGGCAAAAATACGGCCCGTTGAAGATCTCTTGCAGGCAGAGCAGTTGCACGCCGCGCTTGCCGGCTTCTTCGATGAACGGCAGGTGCTTCGCGAGCGCCGCTGCCTGGATCTCGCGCACCGAGCGACTTTCGTCGTTGATCGGGTTCGAGCACTGGATCAAACCGCCACGGATGATTCTCGGCATATGGATTCCTGGGTCGAACGGAGAGCTACCAGCGCGAGATCAGGACCTTGCGGTCGGTGTAGAAGTCGAAGGCTTCGCGGCCATGGGCCTTGAGGTCGCCAAAGAACGAACCTTTGGCGCCGCCGAATCCGAAGAACGACATCGGTGCGGAAACTCCGATGTTGACACCGGCCATGCTGGCGTCGATGTCGTAGCGGAACGTGCGCGCGCTCTTGCCGCTCGTGGTGAAAATCGAACTGGCATTCGCGAGCGGATGCGCGTTGGCGATGCGCAACGCTTCGTCGAGATCGCCGACTTGCATCAAACAAAGGACGGGCCCGAAGATCTCTTCCTTCGCCACGCTCATTTGTGGATTTACGCGGTCGAACAGGGTCGGGCCCAGGTAGTAGCCGCCGCCCGCAACCTGAATCTTGCGGCCGTCATAGACCAAATCGGCACCTTCGTGGACGCCCTTTTCGATGCATGCGATCACGCGATCCTTGCTCTGCTGCGAGATCAGCGGGCCCATCGTGATGCCGCTCTTCGCGCCATCGCCGATTTTGTACTTTGAAATGCGATCGACAAGACCCGCGCGCAACTTGCCGTGCGCGTCGCCCACGGCGAGCACGACGCTCGCGGCGAGACAGCGCTCGCCCGCGCAACCGAAGGCCGACTCGGCGATGGCGTCGATCGCCTTGTCCAGCTCGGCGTCGGGCATCACGATGATGAAGTTTTTCGCGCCGCCCAAAGCCTGCACGCGCTTTCCGTTGGTCGCGCCCACGCGGTAGACGTATTCGGCGACCGGGCTCGAGCCGACGAAGCTCACGCCGCGAACCAAAGGATGCGCGAGAATCGCGTCGACCGTTTCCTTGCCTCCGTTGACCAGGTTGAGCACGCCGCGCGGAAATCCGGCGCGGTGCACGAGGTCGAAAATCAAACGCTGCGAAAGCGGCACCTGCTCGGATGGCTTGCAGATGAACGTATTGCCGCAGGCGACCGCGAATGGGAAAAACCACAAGGGCACCATGGCGGGAAAATTGAACGGTGCGATGCACGCGAAAACGCCGAGCGGTTGACGCACCGATTCGCAGTCGATGCCGTGGGCCACGTCTTCGAGCGCTTGGCCCATCAACAAGGAGGGTGCACCGATCGCGACCTCGACCATTTGGATGCCACGACGAACGCTGCCGCGAGCTTCGGGCAGGGTCTTGCCGTTTTCACGCGTCACTGTGGCAGCGAGTTCTTCGGCGTGCTCTTCGAGCAGGCTCTTCAGCTTGAAGAGATACTGCACGCGATCCTCGGCCGGAACGCGCCGCCAGCTCGCGAAGGCTGCGTGGGCCGCCTTCGCCGCGGCGTCGACTTCAGCGGCGCCGCCCAGCGGACATTCGGCGATCACCTCGCCCGTCGCCGGATTGCGCACCTGCTGCACGGCTCGCCCGGGCACCTCGACCCAGGCGCCATCGACGTAGTTCTTCAGTCGCTCCTGGACAATCGTCTTCATGCCCGAACGGTAGCGTTTCGCGCTGCGAATTCCACGCGGACCCGCCTCGGGCTCGCCACATGCCCGCCGAGCGTGTGCCGACCATGCCGATGGCGCGATCGACGCGCTACGCTGGCGTCAGTTGCCGTTGCGCATGCGCGCTTCGACGCGGGCCGAGCTGATCCAACCTTCTCGCCGGATTCGCTCGGCGGCGATACCGAGCTTTTCGGCCAATAGCTCCAGGTCGCTGCGCGTCAGCGCGGCCAGTTGGTCGAAGGAAGCCACGCCCAGGCGCTTCAATTTTCCGGCCAGCACCGGGCCGATGCCCGCGATGCGCTTGAGATCGTCGCTGACCTGCTTGCCGACCGGGCGCTTCACGGGCAACGCGCGCGCCGCGCTGCGCGTCGAATTCGAACGCGATACCGGCGTCAGCGTGCGGATGCGCTGGTTGCGTTCGTTCAGCGACTGCTCGAGGCTCGCAATGCGCGTCGCTCGCCGCTCAGATTCGTGCAGCAGCGACCCGGCGCTGGCTTCTGCCAGTTCGAGCTCCTTGGCGAGCCGCGCCGCTTCGCGACGCGCGACGCGGGCTTCTTCCTCGCGCGCCTGATTCGAGAGGCTGAGTTTTGCAAAGCGCGCGTGCTCGTCCTCCAACGCCGCGGCCGCGGCCTGCGCTCGGCCTGAAACGTCTTGCAGTTCGAGCGACAGCGACTCTCGGTCCTGGGCGCGGTCGAGGGCCTGCGTCAATTGCGCTTCGAGTGCTGCGATGCGCCGCGTGTCGGCCGCGCTGCGCTGTTCCTGTTCGGAAGTCCGCGCGACCAGCGGGCTCAGGGCTTCGATGCGCGCGGATTGACGCACCAGCTCCAAGTTGCGCGCGGAAAGTTCGCGTTCGCGGGCGCCGAGCGCCTTGCGCAGCGCATCGAAATCGCCGCGTAGCGCTTGCACGCTCTCCAGTTCGGCCTCGCGTTGCGCCAGCGTTTCGCGCGTACCCTCGAGCTCCTGGTTGAATCGCAGAGCCGCGCCGCGCAAATCATCGAGGGCCAGATTCTGGGTCGCGCACTGCAGGTCGAGCTGTGCGGCCCGCGCAGCGGATTCCTGGAGCCGCTGCTCGAGGGCGCCGAGCTTGCCCGTCAATTCCATGACTTCGCCGTAGGCCTGATCCATGGCCTCACCCGCGCTGCTCGCGCGCCGTTCGGCTGCGTCGAACTCCAGCTGCATCGAATTGCGCGAGCGCTCGGCCTCGTTCGCGGCCTCGCGGCAGCTGCGGGCTTCGCTGCGCAGCTCTTCCAGCTCGCGCATTTCCAGGGCGCGCGAGGAGTGCTGGAGTCCGAGGCTCTCGCGCAGTTGTTCGCCTTCCTGTGCGAGCAGCGCCATCCGCTCGGTGTTGGCCACGAGTTCGACGCGGCAGGCATTGGATGCCCTGATCGCCTCGTCGCGCAGGCGCTCGGCCAGCTGCAGTTTGCGCGAGAAGAGTTCCTCGAGAACCCGCCGTCGCGTTCCGTCCGTCCAATTCCTGGCGCTCCAGCCCATGGCCGCCCCAAGCACGATTCCCACCAAAGCGCTGATGATCACGGTTGCCTCCTCGCTCGCTGTCCGCGGGCTGAACTGCCGTCAAGCCACAGCAGCTCGCGTCCCTGCCGGAGCGCGAAGCTGACCTGCACGACCCTTGGTACGGGATCGTCCAGGCCGAATCAACGATGTCCTCAATCCTTCGCGGGCCGAGCCATGACCGGTCCGTCACGCAGCGGAAGAATTCGGCGCGCTCACTGACGCTCGGCGAGCGTCAGGGACAGATGAACACACGCTGCGCGTCGCTGAGCCCGATGTTGTTCGGCGCCGCAAATCCCTGGTCGCGCGACCAGACCTGGAAGTGCAGGGTCATGCCGGCGCTCACGCCATTGGCGGCTAGGTAGGCGTCGCTCACGGACTGGACATAGCTACCCGTGCAGTCGTTGCCGCTGGGCGAGCCCCCGGCATTCATCCCCGGCAGTCGGCGGATCGGAGCTTGCAGGCAGAGTGTTCCGCCACCGAAGGGCGCGGCGCCGGCGAGCGTGCTCCACAGGACCAGACCCGGCTTGTTGTTGAGCACATTGTTCGCATGGATCGCGAAGTTGTCCGGAGCTCCCAGCGTTGCGCTGCCGCTAGACGAGATCGAAGGCAGACAGCCGAGGCTGTTGACTTTCGCTGTGCAGTAGACCGCGCCGGCGCAGTCGCACTCATCGGGGATTCCGTTCGCGTTGACATCGGCACTCGAACCGCTGGCAAGATCGCAGGTGTCGTCGATCCCATTGCCGTTGCAGTCGAGCGGCGCAGAGTAGTGAATGCGCAAGATGCGCGCGCCAATCTGGGGCGCGTTGTTTCCCTGGTCGTAGTAGAGCTCGCTCATGTAGAGCCCATCGGGACCGGCTTCGAGCCCGCAAGATGTAGCCTTGCCGACGCCTGCGTATTCGAGGAACGGAAGCGGTCCAGCCACGAGCGTTCCGTTCGCTGCGAGGATCCACTCGGTAATGCGCTTGCCCTGGGGCTGGACGCCAGACGCGTAGGTCGGCCCGGATTCACTGACGAAGGCGTGGCCCTGCGAACTCGCCGGGAAACCGCTGCCGCCGAAAGTCGAGGGCTGGATGAACGCGAGATTGACCGGTCCGTGCGCGGGATTCCAGTTGTAGATCGCGAAGTTCTGCATGCTCGCGTCGCTGCCGTCCCACAGGAAGTTGCGGCCGGGCAGGACCTGCGTGAAGCGATCGATGCTCGGCCCATTCTCGACCACGTACTGCCTGCCGTCAGCCGCGCGCCAGTCGCCGCCGAAAGGATTGCGCACGCCATAGGCAAAGACGTAGTCGCGCGAATTGATGCCGTTCGCCGCGTTGTAGAACGGATTGTCCGTGGGCGCAGAACCGTTGAGGTTGAGCCGCAGGATCTTGCCGCGGAAGGAATCCAGATCCTGCGCCGTCGAGGCCGTGAAGCCATCGCCCATGTGGCAAATCAACTTGCCATCGGGCGCCAGCGTCAGGTTCGAGATCTGGTGCGATTGCCCCTGCGATTCCCCGACCATGTCGAGGATCGTGCTGCGCGTCGACGCCGTCCTGCCGCCATCGAGGCTGTGGAAGCGATCGATCTTCGGATAGTGCACGCTCGGGTTGCCGATTGCCGCATGCAGCATCGACGCGAACACGTCGCCGCTTTGCGGATCGACGGCGATGCCGCTGAGCCCTTGCTCGCCGGATCCTGGGAAGGCTCCGGTGGGCGGGAAATCCAGCAAGCCGCTCGCATACGTCCCGACGGTGCCGTCGCGCGCGACAACCTTGATCTGACCATAGAGCTCCGAGACATAGAAGAAAGGATCGCCCGGATTGGGGCCGGGATTGGGCACGAACACGATGTTCACCAGAAGCTCGAAGCCCGTGGCGAAGACATCGACCTTGAAATTCGCCTGACGCACATCCCAGGGCGGCGTGAGTCCGCGCGCGGGGGTCGTGAAGACCGGCGCAGTCTGTGTCGACGTGCCGACGAAAGTTGCGCCGGCGGAACTGATCCAGAAATAGTTCGTTCCCCCGGGGGCGATCGAAAGTCCTGGCAGCAGGATGGCGTGTGTCGCGCAGTCCTCGTCGACGATCGAGAGGTCGGTGGGTGGAAGCACGAGTCCAAGGCTGCCGCCCAGGATCTGGAGCCGCACGGACACGTGGCTGCCGACCGGCGCTGGATTCGTCACGATGTTGCTTTGACCATTGTTCGCCTGGATCGCGAGCAGCAGCGCGCCGGTTGCTGATTCGAGCCGTAGCAGCGCGGGCGTTGCGGCCGGAGCGAGGATCACGGGGCTGCCATTGGCCGGATTCACCCAGCGCGGCGCCGGGGCGCTGGCCACGTCCTCGATCGCAAGCGGAAAAGTCGTGCTCGCCGCGCCGGTCCAGAATGTGCGGGTCGCAAAGGGACTCCACTCCGTGGCCGGGACGGCGCTGTTGTCGGAATGGCGCACGCGCAGCGTGTAATTGGTGCTGGCGATCAGGTCGCTTCGGCCGGCGTGCGAATTCTCGAACGTGCCGTCACCGAGGTGCGTGTGCAACTTCTCGACACCCATGATGCACAGCGAGGACCAGATGCGTTGCGAGGGGAAATTCGTCCACACTTCCCAATCCGTGCAGTGGTGCTGATCGGCGGGATTGGGATCGACGAACGGAGCGGTCTCCATGTGCAGGTCGGCGGGATTCACCAGCTGGCCATTGGTCGCCGGCTCGGTGATGACCGGCGTCAGCGGCCGCAGATTGCCGACGGGCGGCGGATTCTCGAAAAAGTTCCACGCCAGCACGTCGTGCACTTCGGAGAGTCCACCGGTGCTCGCCGTGAATCCGACCCACGCGCGGCCCTGATCCAGAGAAAGCAAGCTGCCGAGGTTGACGCCGACGCTCAACACGGGCTGGAAGAGGTTGTCGATGTAGATCGACAAGACGCCGGCTTCATAGCGCAGCTTCGCGTAGTGCACTGCGCCGTTCGCGAAGTCGGGAATGACGAGCGTCGATCCCAGCGACGCGGATTCGCTGACGCTGTTGGGCGAAGTTCCCAGCGAGTGCACGCTGACGTGAATGCCCGCCGGGTCGTTCACGGCGACCGCGCCGCAAGTCGAATTGCTGTAGGTGTCGAACTCGACGGCCAGGCTGTTCGCGATCCCGTGGTAGCCGAGCTCGCAGCCCGCGCCGGCCAGTGGCGCGCCCGCGCTGTTCTGCACGAGGAATGCAAATCCATCGGCGCCGGTCGCGGGCCCGAGTTTGAAGGTGAAGCTGGTCTCGAAGCTCGTGCCGACGGATTGTTTGGTCTGGAACCAGGCTCCACCGACATTGTTGGCGCTGGCCGAAGTGAGCCTCAGGTCGGTTCCATTCTGAACGGCGGAGCCCACCAGGTTCAGGCCGGCCGTGTTGACGAAGTCGATGTAGTCGAAGTCCGCCGTCGCTTCGAGCGAGAGCATCACGAGCGCGGCTGCGGGCAATCCGCGGCGAAGTTGAGCGGGCAGCGCATCTATGGAGCAGCGGCGGATCGAATGCATGGACGTGGACCTCGGCTGGTGCGGATGGCGCAGCATCGAAAAGAGTGCGGGGGCACGTCGATACTATCAGGCATTGACGCCTGCGGCCTTGGCGCAGGGCCGGCTGCAGCCCGGATGCCGTCGCAGGGCCTATTCCTTCACCGGCAGGACGTGAATCGCCTTGACGATCAGTTCGATCGTATCGCCGACCTTGAGCTCGAGGCTCTCGAGCGACTCGGTGGTCAGCACCGAAGCCATCGACGCTGGAACCAGCACTTCGAATTTCACCAGCGACATGATGTCGCCCTTCTTGACCGATTTGACTTTGGCCTGAATGCGATTCTGCGCACCGTACTTCATGGATGAATCCTCCTGTCGCCATGCTGCACGAACACGGCGGGGCATGCCAGTGGACGCTGCGCTACAAAGTGCGCAGGAAGGCGATCAGGGCGCCTTTGTCCTCGGGCGAGAGATCGAGGCCGAAGTCGTGTCCGGGGACCGCGCGCTGCTCGACTCCCGGTCCGCGCCAGCCCGTCGGCACATAGTCGCTGTGCTGGCGGCGTTCATCGAACCAGTCTTCGAGCGACGCGACGAAGCCGGAGTGCCCGTAGAGCCCGCGGTACCACACGCCGCGCAGGGAAGGGACCTTGTAGAAGCCGGTTCCCTTGCGGGTCTGCAGCGCAAGCCCTGGATCCGTGTGCACGCGCCGATCGGAAATATCGAGCGCCGCGATTTTCGCGTTCGCGAGGTCCGGTTCGAAGCCGGGCACGGCAACCAACTTGTTGTTCGTGTAGTGGGGCGGCGTGTGACACTTGACGCAGCCCTCCTCTTCAAAGATTTGTCCGCCGCGCATCGCTATTGCGTCGCGCGGGTAAGGGCTCGGCGCCGGCTCCAGCGAGTACACGTAGAGCGCCAGCGCATACATCGCTTCATCCGTTGGCCGAACTCTGATTTTCGGCACTTCGTCCGGCAGCATGTGATGGGACCCGAAGACGGTCGACTCGCCGAACTCGACCAGGATTCCGTAGCGCGCAATATCCGCGGGAC
This sequence comes from Planctomycetota bacterium, assembly GCA_031388685.1. Taxonomy (GTDB): domain Bacteria; phylum Planctomycetota; class UBA1135; order UBA1135; genus JADJQU01. Next base: position 3,492 of record JANMRV010000501.1, on the reverse strand, counting down.
CGCGATTCGCGTGCGTCGCCGTCGTGTCGAGGTACTTGCGATAGCGCACGCCGCGCAGGTCGGCCATGCGCGTTGCGAACAGTGGGCTGCCGCCGAAGCGCGGGAACATGGTGCCCGGTGGCGCGCCGTCGTCTTGGGAGAAGAACTGGTCCACCTCCTCGTCGCTCATGCCCTTGAAGCTGGCGTGCACGTCGTCGGTGCGCCAGGGCACGCCATACTGGGCGTAGAAATCCTCGGCGGCGCTGAAGCGTTCCGAAATAGCGAGACTTTTCAGCAGCTGTCGGACAGCTGGAGCACGCGAGATGTCAAAGTTGCACGGCGCCCCTGGAAGTAAACTCTTGTCGGGCATCAGTCGAGTGTGGCAGCCGGCACAACTCGTCAGACTCAACCTCAGTTTGTGGTCCAGGCCGACGACCCAGCGGTAGTCGAGCAGCACGCCGTTGCTGTCGATCACGTCGTGTGTTTCATCGCGGTACTTGTCGATCGACTTGGCGTCCGTGAAGTGTGCGATCACGAGCGGATCGTCGCTGCGCGATTCCGTAGTATCGAGTTCCTCGAACACGCGCCTGCCCGCTTCGATCCAATCAGCTTCTGTCTTCAGCTTCTGCGGTTCGATCAGTGGCTGGGGTCCCGCGCGAAGCAAGGCTTCGCGATACCCCGGCGGCTCGCGATCGGGGTGATAGACGGGATACGTGCGCAGGTTGTCGATCGGCGCGGCGTAGTACTCCGCTGAACTCAAGAAACTTGGAGGCAGCCCGAGTCCTGCGACCGGTGTCGCCCAGTCCGCCAGCGCCTTTTCGTCCCAGAGTCTGGCGACGATGATGGCGGGAACCGCATCCGCCTGCTCGGTGACAGCGTGGGGCCGGCTGCTGCAGGCAGTCGCGAGTACCGCGCAGGCGACCAAGCTCAGCTTCGAAATCGGTAGGGTCATTTCTCGATCAGCTTAGGAGGTCAACCGTCTCCGGTTTGGGGGACAGTTGGCAGCGGAAATCATGCCTTCGATTGCCGCGGCTGTCGAGCGAATACAGGCGGTCGCCCCGCACGAATTGCGCTGCGCTCCCGCGCGTCCTCGCGAAAGAAAATTGAGCGAGCCTCGTCAACGAATGCATGAACGCGAATAGAATCGCCGCGGTCGGCGTCTGGGGAGTGATTTGGGCTCTTTTCGTGTGGGGCCTCGGCTCGTCTGTTCCTGCCCACGGATTCAAATTGAACGAAGTTGTGGCGAAGGGGGATCTGGCCGGCATGGCCAGCGCGCTTGACAACTACGCCGCGGATCACGACGGACGTTTCCCCGCGGGGTTGGCCTCGCTGCTCGGCCAGCTCCCAGCTTCCGAGAGCTATCTGCTCGGTTACCACGAGCCGCCGAGGGATCCCTGGAGGCGTTTCTACATCTACCAAGCCGCGGCCGACCTGCGCAGCTTTCGTGTGGGCACTTTCGGTTCCGATGGCGCGCCGGGCGGCCGGGGCGACGCGCAGGACATGTTTGTCGACTCCGCGGCCGAGCGACGCTGACTCGTTCTCGCCGGACGACGCACGCGAAAGGAAACTTGGCGAGCTTCGTCCAAAGCGCCATGCAGGCTCGGGCTGTCGCGGCGCGATGTATCGTGGGGGCCGCTTGCGCCGTTCTGCTCTGGAGTCTGTTTCCGAACCCCGTGAGAATCCTATTCGCGACCAATTGCCCCATCGTGAGGGCGGATTTGGCCACCTTCGCCAGGGCGCTTCATCAGTATGCCGAGGACCACGCAGGCACTTACCCTGCGAATTTCAGTTTGATCCTCGAGTCGGAACCCGGCGTGCAACCCTATCTCCACGGCTACACCGATTTGCCCAGGGATCCGTGGCGACGGCCTTTCATCTACGCGACTTCCGCCGACCGGCGCAGCTTTCGCCTGATTTGCCTGGGCTCCGATGGCGAGCCTGGAGGTCGCGGGGACGCGCGGGACGATTCGCTCGACTCCTCAGGAAACTGGCGCTGAGCGCGGCTTCAGGGAGCTAGCGCATGGAAATGGGAGCGGGTGCGCCACTATCCTTGCGCCTCCGCCACGCTCGCGCCCACGACCTCAGCCACATCAATGCCTCACACCTGGGATGCAGATTCGCCCACGCCGCACGAGTCGCTCCAACGGCTCATTGACGGCAATCGACGCTTTCGCGAATCCAACGGCACGACCTTCGCCCGGCCATGGAGTCGCCAGCTCGCCACGGAAGAACAGCGGCCCTTCGCGATCATTCTCGGTTGCTCCGATTCGCGAACACCGGTCGAGATCCTCTTCGACCAGGGCTTTGGCGAACTGTTCGTCGTTCGCATCGCGGGCAACATCGTCGCTCCGTCGGTGGTCGGCTCGATCGAGTTCGCTGCTTCGCATTTCGGTTCGCGTCTGGTCGTGGTCATGGGGCACACGCGCTGCGGCGCGATCACGGCCACGGTGCACGCGCTGGAAACCGGCCTAGGACCGGAGTCGAAAAACATCCGCGCGATCACGGATCGCATCGCTCCGCACATCGCGGGCATCGTGGGGCCGGGCGTCGCGGACACAACGACTATTCGCGAAGCCGAGCGCGCCAACGTAAGAGCCTCCGTGGATCACCTGCGCCACGGCAGCCGCATGCTCGAGGAACTGGTTTCCGCGGGCCGGGTCGCAGTCGTCGGTGCTGAATACGAACTGGAAACCGGGGCCGTGCATTTCTTCGAGGGCTTGCCCGAGAGCGCCCCGGGCTGAGGCCAGCGCGCGGGCATGCTGCAGGCGAGAGGATGCACTTCGCGCTTGCCTCGAGCACCGCCGAGAGTTTCTTGGCCCGATCCGCCGGCCGTGGGGCCGGCGAAGGTCTCCATTCGAGCACCGTGCGCTCGGCCTCAACTCGCCTTCGGACGGGCTCTCAGCCGGCCAGCTTTGAGTCTTGACCTTCCCCCCCCTAAGACTGGGCCAGATCTCATCACTGGGATCTGGGCCTAGATCTCAGGGCGACAGGCGTTGCACTGAAACGTCGGCTCAGTGACGAGCAGATCATCCACAAGTTGCGCCAAACCGAGATCGCATGGGCGTGGGGCCGCACGACAAAGGAAGCCTGCAACCAGATCGAACTCACCGAGCCGACCTACCACCGCTGGCGCGAGGTGTACGGCGGTCTCGAGGTTGACCAGGCAGACGCCCGCGCGACGTTGGGCGCGAAAATGTTGTCCGGAAACGGCTCGTGTCGGATCAAGGACTGGACATGTCGATCCTGCGCGAGGCCGCCTCGGGAAACTTCTGAGTCCGCAGCGCTGTCGGCTGCGATTTGGTCTTGCCCCCGGGGTGGACACTGGCCAATCGCCGCGGATAATGAACGCGTTCCTGTCGGCAGCGTGCACGCCGGCACTTTTCTCGAGAAGGTGGTCGAACGATGGTCAAGCTCGCTCAGCGGATCACTAACGCTCCGCTATTCCAAAACCTCATCGTCCTGTTGATCCTGCTCACCGGGGTCCTGGCCGGAGTCGAATCGTACGTCGCCGAG
>JANMRV010000490.1:0-7681 GCA_031388685.1 Planctomycetota bacterium | reverse complement strand
ATCATGGCGAAGACGATGACGAAGCACAGCGACAGCAGATATTTCTCCACCGGGGTGTCGATCTCGAAGCCGAAGATCTTCAGCGCCGGCGCGACGACGTGTATCCGATTCCGCCGAACTTGGCCATCTGCCCCTTCGTCGGAATCTGATAGTCGCTGAGGCCGATCTTCATACGACGCAGGATTTCCGACTTGAGTCCTTCGACGACCTGCGGCCTGGACTGCGCCAAGTTGACGCGCGCTTCGGGATCCGCATGCAGGTCGAAGAGTTCCGGCAACATGTCGAACTGGCATTCGCCCAGTGGTGTGGGGAGGATCAGCTGGTACGAGTTCTGGTCGATGAACGAGGACGCGAAGCGCGTGTGCGAGAACGAACCGCGTTTCTGGTGCGCGATCGCCTCGGGCTGTGACCACATGGGCAACAGGCTCTGCCCTTGGAATCCGGGTGGCCGCGGCAGGTCGCACAACTCGAGCAGCGTCGGCGCGATGTCGACATTTTCCACCCAAGGCTGGGCGCGCACTCCCCGCGGCATGCCCGGAGCGACGACGATCAACGGCACGTGCACCAACTCGGTGTTGACCAACGTGCCGTGCGTCATTTGCAGGCTGTTGACCAGCGACGGCGCGTCGCCCTTGAGCTTCGCGTTCAGCCGCGGTCCGAACATCGGAAGCGGCCGCGTCCACAAGCCTTCGCCGTGGTCGGCGGCGATCACGATCGCCGTTTGCTGCCACTCGCCGCTCGCGCGCAAAGCGGCGAGGATCTGGCCGATGTGCGCGTCGGAGTAGCGCACGTCGTCGTCGTATCCGCCGATCTCCGCGTTGATCTGCTGCGCGCTGCGGTCGAAGTTGGCCAACTTCAGCTCGCGCGTGACCTGCCTGTAGTAGTCCAGGCGAGTCGCAAGGACCGAGTCCTTCTCGTTGACGAAGCGATCGAACTCGCTCGGCGGATCGTAGGGATCGTGGGCTTCGTTCAGGTGGATGTAGGTGAAGCTTCGCTTGCCCTTGTTGGCAGTGATCCAATTGGCGATCTTGTCGATCGGTGAATAGGGCGGATCCTTGAAGTCGAAAAGGTCGAAGCCCGCGTCGAAGCCGCTGTCGACGTCGATCACGTCGTTGTAGATGAACGCGCCCGTGGCGTAGCCGGCTGTCTGGAAGACCTGCGCCAGGGTGGTCTGATCTTCGGGGATCCGGACCAGCTCTTCGGCGATGTAGGCGCCGGTCATCATCGAGACCATGCTCGGCACGGTCCAGGAACCCTGGCTCACCGCGTTCTCGAAGACCACGCCTTCCCTGGCGAGCTTGTCGAGTTCCGGCGATGTCGGCCGACGGTAGCCATAGGTCGAAAGGTGATCCGCGCGCAGCGTGTCCACGACGATCAGAACGACGTGCAACGGCTTTGGCGTTGAGCTGCCGCACCCGGAAGTCGCCGCCGCGGACGCGACGAGAAGTGTGAGCAAGCTTGCAATCCGACGTGCGCAAGGAATCCGCATGGATCGATTGTAGACCGAAAGACGCGCGCGAGCGTTCAGAGCACGACTCCCATGACCTCGGTCTCGAAGACAAGGTCCTTGCCTACGAAGCCCTCGGACTTGTACGTGAACATCCCGGACCTGACGCGATGCAGCTTGCCGACCCAATGCATGCGCACGCCAGGGGCCACCAGGCCGCGGTAGCGCGTGTCATTGAGCCCCGCGAACCCGATGAATTTTCCTTCGAAGGAAGGATTTCGGCGCAGAAAATCAAAACTGCACAGCTGCGCCGCGCCCTCGGCCTGGAGCACGCCTGGGACGATCGGCCGGCCGGGGATGTGATCCTGCGCCCACCAGGCATCGGCCTTGATGTCCAGGAAGCCGACGATCACGCCATCGGCGGAATGGTCCTCGTGCACGATTCCGTCGAGCATCTCGAAGCGTCCGCGCTGCTTGCAGTGGCGGCGAATCATGTCCTTTCCGTGCACGAGCCGCGTCAGGTCGAGTGTGTCGAGGTCGACGAGCAAAGGTTTGCCCAAGTGAGATCTCCGGCTGGGGGTATCGGAGGCGCGAGTCTAGTCAGGCCGCCGCTTTGGATGCAATCTTGGGCTCTCGCTCGAGCCAGCGGCCGCGCTGCACCAGCGCGAATTGCAGGCTCGCTTTCAACATGCTCGTCATGTTGATGGCCCACCAGACCCCGTGTACGCCCATGGCGAAGCGATACGCAAGCAGCCACGCGAGCGGCACGCGCACGCCGTTGCCGATCAGGCTCACCCACAGTGCCGGTCGCGTGTAGCCGGCGCCCAGCAGGACCTTTTCGTTGGCGGATTCCAGCGCGACGAAGACCTGCGAGAGCGCAAGCACCGAGACGTAGCCCGCGACTTCGCGCTGCACGCCCGGATCGGGGCTGAACACGGGCGCCCAGCGCTCGGCGAAAACGAGGAACACCACGGTCGTGACGGAACCGAGAACCAAGGCGAGCTTGCGCACGCTGCGCACGGCATCGAGTGCGGCCCCGGGCTGTCCCGCGCCCAGCGAGCGGCCCACCAGGGACGCGCCGGCCATCGCGACACCGAGATACAGCGGGAAACTGACGCCCTCGAAAACCGCGAAGCCGATGCCGAGCGCCGCCAGCGCGTTGTCGCCCAGTGGCACGACGACCCACTTGATCAGCGCCCAGTAAACCGACGCGTAGGTCGCGATTGATAGCGACATCGGCAGGCTGATGCGAACGATGTCGAGTGTGAGCAACGTGCGGCCGCCGATGCGACGCGCGTTGGCGAAGCCCGCGCCCAGGCGCACGCCGTAGAAACGGCGCATGGCGAATAGACCCAGCGCCACGCTGATCACGCGCGCCAAAGCGGCGCTCCACGCGGCTCCGACGATGCCGTGGCCTTCGATCCCGAGCGCGCTCGCGATGCGGCCGGCCAGCAGCGCGCCCGGGTGATCGCTGAGTTCGGCCGCGCGCGGGCCGTAGATCAAGATCGGCGCCAGCAGATAGTGCAGCAGCACAGCGCACAGCTCCATCAAGGACATCACCAGCGTGTTGCCCATGCCGATCAGCGCGTGATCGAGCGCGGGTGCGAGCACCAGCGGCAGCGCGCAGAGATACAAGGCGCGCAGATAGTCGTTGGCGAAGACGGCGGCTTGCTGCTCCAACCCGAGGAATTCGACGATCCGTGGCGCAGCCCAGGATCCCGAAAGAGCCAGCACGATCCAGATCAGCACCGACAGCGCGATCGCGCTCGCGATCAGCGCGTCGCGTCGCAGCAGATCGCGTGCCCCGCTCGCGCGCGCCACCAACGCCAGCGTCCCGCCCGCGGCGAGGAACACGACGCTGAAGTTCATGATCACGACGAAGACCGTGCCACCTACCGCGGCCTGCGCCGCGGGGCCCAGGCCCTGGATCCAGTACTGGTCGTTGATCCGGTAGGCGTTGCCGAGCAGGTACGAGAGCGCTGCGGGCCAGGCGAGTTTCGCCACGCTGCGCGTGCTGATCCGCGCTCCCGGGAAAGCCTGCGGCGCGCCCGGCGGCGGAGTCACTTGATGCGGACCAGTTCGATCAGTTCGAGCACGCCGACGCCGACGACCTGCCTGCCCGTGACTCTGCCACCATCGGGGAACTGTGCGCCGACCGTGATGCGTCCGGCCGGCAGGAAACGCGCGCGGTACTCGCCATCGGCGTTGGTCTCGCCGTCGAAGCGGCCGCCGTGACTGCCATAACCATCGACTTTCACGCCCTTGGCCGGCAGGCCCGGCGCGTGCAGCACGCGCACGATGAGCTCGCACATCTTCGGCACGATCGCATCTTCAAGGTGTTCGGCGGGCCCGCTCACATTGACTTCGATCGGCTTGCGCACGGGGTTTTCCGGATTGCCGAAGTGCAGCGTGTAACCGCCCGACTTCACATCGGTGAAGATGAAATGCCCGATCGAATCGCTGATGGCGATCACGCGCACGCCCGCCGGCCGCGGCTCGAGCGCGAGCTCCAATCCGATCGCCGGCGTCGAGTCCTCGTAGCGCACGCTGCCCTCGACGAAGGCCGTGACCGCAAGTTGCATCGACACGTACAGATCCGTGTCCGCCGGCCGAGCCAGCAACAGGTGTTGTTCGCCGGTGGCCAGACCGAACGCGCTCGCGCGCAGCATGTAGCCTCCGAAGGCGAGTTCGGGCAGGTCGAACTCGCGCTCACCGTCGTGGAACTCGAGCTTGCGCGTTTCGGCGCGCTCGCGGCCGATCAGCGAACTGGAAGGCTCGACCGTCAACACCCATTCCATCGGAAATTCGATGCCGGGAGGCGCCTGGACGAATCCACGAATGTGGCCGCGGCCCACAAGGCGCGATTCATCGAACGCGCCGGCCGCGGGGCGGGCCAGGGTTTCCGAACGCCCGGTTTCGAGCGCGGGCGTGATTGTCATCGGAATTTCTGTGCGCTTCGAAGCCCCCGGATCGCCCGCATCAGCGGCCGTTGGCTGCACGGGATCAGTCGCCGACGGCCGTGGATCGAATCGAGCCGGGTCCACGGCGGGCGCCCGCATCCAGGTCAGCGCCGCGATCACCGTGAGGACGAGAATCAACATCCAGACCAGACCGGCCTTGCCGCTTCGTGCAGCGCGCTTCAGTCGCCGGTCGTGGCAGCCGATGGACTTGCCCCTCTGAGCTGCTCTAGAATTCGAACAGGTATCCAACTCTGGCACCGCCAATTGTTTAGGACTTGTACGAGGCGTTCGACGGCTGCATTTCCGAAAGTTCGATCCCGGGCCGAGCCGACGCGTCGGCCCATGACCGGTTCGGTGAGCCTTGCTGATACAGCCTGCCGCAGCGGCCGATTGCCGATCGGCGTACGGATCCTACCTGACCCGACTTCCGCAGAATAGACGACCCATGATCGCAACCCTTCGCATCTCCTCCGTCTTCTCGGCAATGTTGGCCATCGTCAGCCTGGCCTTCGCCGCGCTGCCCGCCTCGGCCGCGAGCATGACTCAAGCGGCCGGGAAAGCAGGGGCCGGGCGCGTGATCGTGCTCGGATTCGACGGCGCCGACGCGCGCACCGCACTCGAGCTGATGGACAAGGGCCAGCTTCCCAATCTCGCCGCGCTGCGCGACAAGGGCAGCTTCGCTCCGCTGGAGACCACCAATCCCGCGGAGTCTCCGGTCAGCTGGGCGGCGCTCAATTGCGGCCAGAATCCGGCCAAGACCGGCGTGCCCGGATTCATTCGCAGGCAGTTCACTCGCTCCAAGGACCGCAGCGCCGACCGCATGCCGACTCCGGAGTTCGGCCACCTCGCCGGACCCGAGGACACCGCGGTCGAAACCTTCGAGCACACGCCGGTTCCGGCATGGAGCCGCGCTGCCCTCGGCGCGGCGCTCGGTGTTGGCACGCTGGTCCTTTTCCTGGGTGTCTTCCTGCTGCTGCGCATGCGCCCCGCCTTGGCGATCGCACTCGCGCTGATCATGGGCGCTGGCAGTTTCGTCGGCGGACGCGCACTGCGCGATTACCTGCCGTCGCGGATCCCGGTCTGGAAGAACCCGATGCAGACGGTGCCGTTCTGGGAGACCGCGGCCGACGCCGGCGTGAGCTCCGTGGTGCTCGACGCGGCGCAGAGCTTCGACCGCAAGGGCGTGGCGGGCGCGAGCGTGCTCGCGGGGCTCGGCGTGCCCGATGCGCGCGGCATGGTGAATTCGTTCTTCATCTATACGACCAACGAAGATCGCCTGAGGCGCGCGCCGGAGGGCCAGGACACGGATTCGGGCGGAGTGGTGTTTCGCATCGACGAACGCGCGGGCGTTTCCGATTCGCTGCTGCCCGGGCCGGTCAATTTCTGGAACGTCGACCGCATCAACGTCGAGCTTCGCGAGGTGGATCGCAAACTCGACGACACGAATCTGCGCTACAAGGCTTCGGTGGCGCTCAATGCGCAAAGAAAGGAGCTCAAGGAACAACTCGAGACCGTATCAGCGATGAGAGTGACCGTGCCGGTCAAGATCGTGCGCAAGTCAGACAAGGCCGAAGTCACACTCGGCACGGAGTCTCAAGAACTTTCCGCCGGTGCCTGGTCGGATTGGTACCACCTGAGTTTCGAGCTGAACCCGCTGCTCAAGGTGCAAGCCATCGTGCGCGCGAAGCTGCTGAAGCTGGGCGAGTCGGAACTCGAGCTCTACGTCGACGCGCTGCAATACGACCCGGCGAAGCCGCCGTTCTGGCAAACGATCTCGCAGCCGCCCGAATTCGCGGCCGAGCTGGCACACGCCTGCGGTCCCTACGAGACTGTGGGTTGGGCCTGCATGAACCTGCCGCTGAAGGACAACGTGATCGACTCGATCAGTTTCATGCAGGACATCGAGTTCACGCTCTCGTGGCGCGAGAAGATGACCCTCGATTCGCTGGCGAAGGACAACTGGCGCGTCCTGATGAGCTGCGAATCCACGCCCGACCGCGTGCAGCACATGATGTATCGGTACTACGATCCGCTGCATCCGATGTACTCGAAGGAAAAGTCTGCGGAGAAAATGACTTTCTGCGGCGAGGAGATCGCGCTCAGCGACGCGATCCCGGCCAGTTACCGGCGCATGGACAAGCTGGTGGGGGAGGTGCTGAAAAAGCACCTGCGCCCCGAGGACACCTTGATCATCTGTTCTGACCATGGCTTCCAGAGTTTTCGACATCAGGTGCACGTCAACAACTGGCTGGTCGAACACGGCTACCTGGTGATGAAGCCGGGCGGTCCCGAGACGGACATGGATGCCTCGCTGTTGGGCGGCTACGTCGACTGGTCGAAGACGAAGGCCTACGCCATGGGGCTGGGCATGGTTTACGTGAACCAGCAGGGCCGCGAAGGCCAAGGAATTGTCCCGCCGCCAGAGGCGCGTGCCGTGCTCGATTCGATCGCCAAGGACTTCCTGGGCAGCGTGGACCCGGAAACCGGCCAGAAGATTGGCGCGGGGGCCTACGTCATGGCGGACATCCACAGCGGACCGAATCTCGACCGCGAAGCGGACATGCTCCTGTGTTTCAGCGCAGGTTATCGCGTGTCCTGGCTGACCACGCTCGGCGGAATGTCCGGCGAACTCGATGGTTCGAATCAGCTCGTGCCCTTGCCGACGATCGTGGCCAACAACAAGAACTGGTCGGGCGACCACGTCACCGTCGATCCGACGCTCGTGCGCGGCGTGTTCTTTTCCAATCGCAAGCTCGCTGCGCCGCCGGAGCGCATCAGCCTGCTGCACATCGCGCCGACCGTGCTGAAACTGCTCGGTGTCGCGATACCGAAGGAATACGACGAACCCGCGCTGGAGTTCGCCCCGCAGTGAGCGCGGATCGCGTACGTTGCCAGGCACCACCCCGAATCGTTGCGTCCGCGCAACAACGCTGTGAGAGGCCTGGCCACGTCGAGGTCCATCAGCCGCGGCGCTAGGACCGCCGAGGCGGCGACAGTTCCGGATGGAGCCAGGCAGCCCTTGCTGCGCAGCTGCGCTGCGAGATGCAACTGGAATCGATGCGTTGCAGGAGGGAATGCAGCCATCGAACACGACGCTGAAAATCCTGTGATCGAAAGTGTCGCGACAACATTGCTTGAACGCGGGCTGAAGCTGTCCGCCGCGTTCGATTCACGCACTCTTGCGCAAATCTTTCGAAGGTTTGATGGGGATCTGGACGATCTTCGCCAACTCGCTCGTCTGACAGTCGTTGATGGAACGGCTTCGGACGGCTCC
>JANMRV010000481.1:0-2762 GCA_031388685.1 Planctomycetota bacterium | reverse complement strand
GCGCAGAAGTAGGCGATCGGATGGGCCGGCGAAATCTTCAGACCGGCCCCCAAGTCGACTTCGCGTCCGGCGGCGTTCATGTACTCGTCGAAGCGCTTCATTACACGGCCGAGTTTTTCGGCGAAGCGCGGATCGACCGACTTTTCCTCGAGATCCTCGAGGAAGACCTGGCTCAGCGTGCTGACCGGATTGTGACCTGTCGCAGTCCACGAGATCGGCGAGAGTTCCGCGAAAAGGCCCATGCCCTCGGGATCCCAGCACCACCAGTAATTGCGCGACAATCGTTCCAACCCGGCGAGTGTCGGGGGCAGCGTCGCCGCGACTTCGAACGTGGAAAGGTGCGGCCGCCGGCCCTCGGGAACGGGCGCCACCGGCATCGCGATTCGCGGGCGGTAACTAGGCAGCGGTGCCGTGCGCGAACGCATTCCCGAGGCTTCGAGAGCGCGCTTGAACGCGTCCTCGTAGTGCCTGATCAGGTCCGACCATGCGGTGTGCTGCGCGGTGCGCCGGCAGGTGGCCACGGTGGCGGCACGATCGCGTTCCGTGGCGACGAATTCGTCGATCACGCCGGCGAGGTCGGCCGCGGTGTCTGCGTCGGATTTGCCGACGCGCTCTAGGACCACGACACCATCGGCCGCGCCGAGGCCCTTGGCCTTCGCCCAGCGTCCGAATCCGGCGTGGTCGCTGGTGATCGTGGGAACTCCGACGGCCAGCGATTCCTCGGGCGTGTAGCCCCAAGGCTCGTAGAACGAAGGGAACACGGACAGATCCGTGGCGCGCAGCACCGCCTCGTAGGGCATGTTCAAAAGGCCGTCTCGCTCGTGCAGATAGATCGGGATCTGCAGGACCTTGATGCGCGACGTCGATGCGTTGACCAGGCCCAGCTGACGGGTCGCGATCTGGATCGGATCGCCCGCCTGATCGAAGAGATTGTGCGTCGAAACACCCAGCGGACCCCAGGCCGGATCCAGCGGTCCGCGCAGGCGGTTCTGCAGCGAATGGCACACTCCAGAGTGGCCGGCGGGCACGGTCAGGAGCACGACGATCGGCCGGCCAGGCCGCTCCGCCAGCTGCGCGAGCGCGCCGAGCAGCACGTCGATGCCCTTGTTGTGGAACTCGTAACGGCCGGACAGGATCAGGTAGAACGCATCCGACAGATCCTGGCCGAAAAAACGGTTTGAAAGGTCGATCAGCGCGGCGCGCGCCTGCTCGAAGCTCGCGCTGCCGCACAGCTCGTCGATCACGCTGAGATCGATGCCGTTGGGCAAGAGCGGCTCGGCTTCGCGCCGGTGCACCAGCGCAGCTTCCGCCGCCGTGATCGAACTGACAGTCGTGAACACGTCGGCGTTGCGGGCGCAAACACCCTCGAGCGAGTGTTTCGAGCGCACGCCCAGCGACTCCGCGAATTCCTCGCTGGTCTTGTCGCCGAGGCCCTGCTCGGGCGAATGCCCGGTGGCCGAAAGCGCGCGGCCGAGCATCGTCGCGTGCGTCGTGAACACCGTGCCGATCGCCGGGATTCGCGATTCGAGCAGCAACAGGCCTGAGCCGGTCATCCATTCGTGGAACTGCGCGATCGCGCGGCCGCGGCCGGGAGCGATGAATTCCTGCCACCAGCGCTCGATCACCAGACCCGCGGCCCAGCCGAAAAGCACGGGCTCGACATAGTCCCAACCGCCGGTCAGGGAATCGACCTGATGGCGATCCCACAAGCCGGCCAGGATCGGATCCTTCTGCGCGAAAAGACTGGAAAACTCGATCAGAATCGTGCGCGGCCGTCCCGGGATCTTCCAACGTCCGACCCGAATCGGCACGCCCAGCGAGCGGCAGCTCTCGGCGAAGTCCTCGAAGCCGGCTTCGGCCTCGAAAGCTTCTTCCTGGCGCTCGTTCGACAACAACCACGGCCCGATGGCGATGTAGTTGTCGCCGTGGCGAGCGACCAGCGTGCGCGCCTTGGTCGAGACGACCGTATGGATGCCACCGACCTTGTTGGCGACTTCCCAGCTGACTTCGAAAAGGCTGTCGTTCAAAGCGATTCTTTCTGTGCGAGGACACGTTGTAGGACTGCGACGGGCGAGTGGGCCTCGCCGGAGCCTGGCGGCGCCGACTGCTGATTCGTATGGAGTGCGCGGCGCGCGAGGTCGTCGAGCACGTTCATGAACGTGATGAAGGCGTCGTGCGGACTGGCATAGGGGCTGAAGTACTTGTGCACGTCGCCGTCGGCGAAGAACTTCGTGCACATGTAGTAGACGTGGTCGGAGGTCGAGAGCCGGCGCCAGCGCTCGAGCAGATCAGGTCGACCGCAAGCGGCCGCTTGCTTGATCGAAGGCAGGATTGCGTACAGCGCGTCGTGGGCCGCGCGCTGCATCTGATTGCCCAGCCAGGCGGTCAAGTCGCGCTCTGCATCCGCCCAGGACACGGGGTAGGGGATGTCCAGGCGCGCCACTGCGTCCTGCGAGAGCGTGATCTCCCTGGGCGTTTCGAAGCGCACCCGTCCGCTCTTCAGCAGGGCACCCGGCAGGTGCGCCATGAAGTCGAAGATCCCGGTTTCGCGCCACTGGTGCTCGCCGAAGGTCTCGAAGTCCATGAACAGGCCGACGACCGAGTCCTCGGGCGGCAGCGCGTGCACCCACTCCGCGAAGCGGTCCGCGGACAACGGACACTCCGACCAGCCGCGGTTGGAGAAGCGGAAGGCGATGTCGTCGGACAATTTGTAGGAGCGCAGCAGGATCTTCAGCCGCTCGCAACCCTCGGGCCGGTACACG
>JANMRV010000302.1:0-5634 GCA_031388685.1 Planctomycetota bacterium | reverse complement strand
GCCGCGGCCGAGTACGTGCTCGCGCACGCCCCGCCGGGATCGGTGGCCACGCTGGAAATGGCCAACCTGCCCCTGCTGGAGTATCAACGACGACCGTGGACGCAAGTCAATGATTTACAAGCACTTATGGACTTCGAGCGCGGCAAATCGGAAACTTGGGTGATCCTGACCATGCCCGCGCACCTCGCCGCAGTCCAGCCGGAGACCTGGGCGCGGCTCTCCAGCGAGTACCGCGAGGAAAAAGTCTTCTACGGCACGGGGCGCGGCGGGGAGATCGTCGTCAAGGTCAGGCGCTGACACAGTCGAGACGGTTACGCTCGCCCCTCTTGGACCGCGCCTTGCTTTCCTATCTCCCCCCGCAGAACCATGCTCCCAAGGTTCCCCCTCGGCCGGGGAGGGGGCTCTCGTGAAGCCCTGGGTCAAGGTTTCCGTCTCGCTGCTGCTGCTCGCGGCGGTGGTGTTCTTCGCCTTCCACTACCAGGAGGAAAAGGCGCAGCAGATGTGGGGCGCGGTTCGCGGCCTCGATGCGCGGCTGTGGCTCGGTGTCTGGATCGCGTTCCTCGCGGGCCACACGCTCGGTGCTTTCAAGTGGCGCTTCAACGTCAACCTAGGCGAGGCCAAGCTCGCGCGCGTCGATGCCATGCAATGTTACGGCGCGGGTCTGTTCGCCAACCTCTTCCTGCCCAGCATCGTCGGCGGCGACGCGCTCAAGGCCTGGCTCGGCGGAAAGCTCACCGGCCGACTCGAGGCCTGCATCTTCGGCGGCCTGACCGAGCGCTTGATCGACACGCTCGCGCTGCTCGCGTTGATCGTGCTCGGCGCGTTCGTCTCTCAGGCGAGCGTCGAAGGTTGGTATGGGCAGGTGATCCAGGTCGCCGCGATCGTGGCCGTCGTCGGCGCCGTGATCTTCCTGCCGCTCCTCTTGCGCATGAAACTCGCGCGCTGGCCGCGCAAATTGCGCCGTCCGATCTCGCGCATGATGGTCTCGATGCGCCGCATCGCCAGGCGGCCCGCGGCCGCGCTGGGTGTGTTCGCGCTGAGCCTTTCGATTCAGGCCTGGTTCGTGTTGCTCAACGCCTGGCTCGGCCGCGCGATTGGCATCGACGTGCCGCTGGCGTATTGGTTCCTGGCGGTGCCGCTGACCAAGGCGATCACGCTCGCGCCGATAAGTTTCGGTGGATTGGGATTGCGCGAAGCGACGCTGGGCGGCCTGCTCGGCCTGGTCGGTGTCGCGCCCGCGCAGGGCATCGCCGCGTCGCTGCTGTGGCAGTCGGTGGTCTACTCAGGCGGTCTGTTCGGAGGCCTGGTCTGGTTCGTGCTCGGCCTGCGCAAGAGCGCGCGCACGGGCGCGGGGCACGGCTCGTTGCTCAGCGAAGCGCGCACGGCGGAGGGGCGGCATGGTTAAGCCGCGCATCCTGATCCTCGGCGGCGGACCGGCGGGCGTCGGTGCCGCCTGGCAACTCGCGCGCCAGCAGAAGGCCGAGGTCACGCTGATCGAGCGCGGCGCCACTTTTGGCGGGAATTCAGGCTCGTTCGAGGCCTTTGGTCAGCGCCTCGACTACGGCAGCCATCGCCTGCACCCCGCGACCGATGCGCACATCATGGCCGACATCCAGGCGCTGCTCGGCGCCGACCTTCTGGACCGGCCCCGTCACGGGCGCATTCGATTGCTCGGCAAGTGGATCCACTTTCCGCTGAAGCCGCACGATCTCCTGCTGCGGCTCGACAAGAGTTTCGCGCTCGGCAGTCTCGCCGATGCGATCCGCAAGAAGTTGCCGGGAGCGCTGCCGGAGGGCGACACGTTCGCGAGCGTCTTGCGCGCAAACCTCGGGGCCACGATCTGCGAGCACTTCTACTTTCCCTACGCGGTGAAACTCTGGGGCCGCGCGCCCGAGGAACTCTCCGCCGTCCAGGCGCGACGGCGAGTTTCGGCGGGCAATTTCGGCAAGCTCCTGCGCAAAGTGCTCGGCGCCGTGCCGGGCATGAAGAAGCCCGGCGCCGGACGCTTCTTCTATCCGCGGCGCGGCTTCGGTGCGATCAGCGAAGCGTATGCGGCAGAAGCGCTGCGCGCCGGCGCAAGCCTGCGCGTGAAGACCCAACTGTTGGAACTGACTCGCCCGCTCGCCGGACCGTGGCGCGCGACGGTGCAACAAGTCGAGTCTGCGAGCGTCGGAGAGCGCGAGCTGATCGAGGCCGATCAGATCTGGTCGACGATCCCGATCACCGCCCTGGCGAAGTCGCTCGTGCCGGGCGCGCCGCGCGAGGTGCTCGAAGCCGGGGAGCGCACGACTTTTCGCGCGATGATCCTGATCTACCTGCAGATTCCCCGCGCGCGCTTCACCGAATTCGACGCGCACTATTTCCCCGGCGCCGACACGCGCATCACGCGGCTCTCCGAGCCCAAGAACTACGCGGCGCTGAGCGAGCCTGTCGATTCGACCGTGCTGTGCGCCGAGTTGCCCTGCACGGTGGGGGACGAACATTGGCAGAAGACCGACGAGCAACTCGGCCGGCTCGTGGCCGACGATCTTGCGAATGCCGGCATAGCGCTGCCCTGTCCGCCGCGCGCCGTGATCACGCGCCGCCTGGGGCAGGCCTATCCGATCTACCTCAACGGCTACGAGGAACCGCTCGCGCGGCTCGATCGCTGGGTGGGAGAATTGCCCGAGCTGATTTCCTACGGGCGCCAGGGGCTTTTCGCCCACGACAACACGCACCACGCGCTGTTCATGGCCTATTCGGCGGTCGAATGCCTCGACGGCGCGAATTTCGACCGTGCGAAATGGGCGCGATTTCGCGAGCAGTTCAAGAGTCACGTCGTCGAAGACTGAGTTCGACCGGGTACATTGTCAGGAACACCATGAAAGTGCTCGATCGCATCGTCCGTCACGCGCGGATCACGGCCCAGAACTACGCGGAACTGCCCAGCCCGCCGTTCTTGATCCTGTTCATCAACTCGATCTGCAATCAGCGCTGCGAGCACTGCTTCTACTGGTCCAACCTGAACCGCAAGGACGACCTCTCGAAGGAAGAACTGTTCAGTCTTTCGCGCCAGCTCGGCCGCATCGAGAACCTGAACCTGTCCGGCGGCGAGCCTTTCCTGCGCAAGGAATTCGCGGAGATCTGCCGCCAGTTCATCCGCCACAACAAGACGCGCCAGATCTACGTGCCGACCAACGCCTACTTCACCGAGAAGATGGTCGATCAGATCTCGCGCACGCTCGAGGAAGACGAGCTGGAAATCTTCGCGGCGGAATTTTCGCTCGACGGTCTCGGCGAGTTCCACGACAAGTTCCGCGGCAGCCCGGGTTCGTTCAAGAAGGCGATGGAGTCCTACGCGGCGCTCGAGAAGCTGCAGGAGAAGGACAAGCGCCTGCGCATCCACGCGATCTCGACGGCCACCGACGTGAACATGGACGAGATCAAGCGCTTGACCACGTTCCTGTTCGAGAACTGCCCCAAGCTCGATCACCACAACCTCGCGATCATGCGCGGCGACCCGAAAAATCCAGGACTTGCGGCGCCGATGCTGCCCGCCTACAACGAGCTCTACCGCTACTTCCGCAAACTCTGGGCACCGCGCGAACAAGGCCGCTACGGAGCGAGCGTCGAACCGATGCTGCAGTGGGCCAAGACCGAGAGTCTGGCGCGCAAGACGCAGGCCGTGCCGTGCCGCGCCGGTGTCTTGTCGGCGGTCGTGTACTCGAACGGCGACGTCTCGGTCTGCGAGTTGCACGAACCGCTCGGCAATCTGCGCCAGCAGAGCTTTTGGGAAATCTGGAACGGCGAAAAGGCCACGGCGCGCCGCAAGGCGATTGCCTGCAAGGAATGCTGGTGCACGACGGAGGTCTTCCTGTGGCCGTCGATCACCTACCAACCGCAGTACCTCGCGAAGGCGATGGTCGGCGGAAAAGTCTGGGAGAAGGCCGGCGAACTGGCTGCCGGCGAAAAACCCACGGTGCGCCTGGAAGATGCCTACGGCAGTTCGAGCGAGGACCGCCTGAAGCTCGATCTTTTGCAGGCGCCCAAGCCCAAGAGTTGAGTTCGGTGCGCGCGCGCCCCGCTCGTTCGGCGCAGCGCTACGATCGCACTGGGCGTGCGGCTACACTCCTTGCGCGATGAGACCGATCCCGCCGACGTCGCTGCCCCTGCGCTCCGATCGCGGCCCATTGTGGCTGTCGCGATCGTTGATCGTCTCCGCCGCCGTGTGGCTCGTGCTGCTCGGTGCCGCGCTAGGCAGCTGCTTCGCCTTGTCGAACGCCTGGCGTGAAATCCGCTTGCAGGGCTTCGTCGAACTTCACTTCACGCGCTCGCTGTTCACTGCCCTCGAGCAAGCCGCCGATCGCGGAGCGCTGCAAGGCGCCATGACGGCGCTGTGGTTTTTGATCCTGGGGCTGCTCGTAGCCGCCTATGCGCCCGTGCGCATGCTGTTCGATCCGCGCGAACTTGCCGAATTGCTCGTGAATCGCGATCGCCTGCTGCGCGCGCAGGTGGCTGTGGCCGTGGCTTTCCTGATCGCGACCATCGCGCTGGCCATCATGGAACCGGGTTTGACGCGCGCGCAGGCGTATCTGCTCGGGTCGTGCGCCTTGATCGGCATCCTGGCGCTAAGTGCGATCGCGAGTTACTTGCGCCGGCTGATCCGCAGCAACGACCCGCGCGCGGAGGCGACCGCGTTCGCGGCTTGCGCGGCTGCGTCGGTGGTTGCGCTGCTTGGTTTCACCGTCGATTCGCAGAACATCTGGCGGCCGTTCGCGCTCGCTACGATCGTCGCGAATCTGCTCTTGTTGTCGGGGGCACTGGGCACGTTTTACCTGACGCGCCGTGCGATCTTGTACTCAAATCGAGTCCGCGCGCCTGCCCCGCGCAGTGCCCTCGGCGGCCGTCTAGTTCGCGCTGCGCTGGTCGCGCTGATCCTGCCTGCCCTGGCACCGATTGTCGTGCGCGCGGCCGCGAACCTCTTCGGGCATTCGGGCGTGACTCCACAGTCGCGCCTCAACGTGATCGTGATCGGCATCGACACGCTGCGCGCCGACTCGGTCGACCTGGTCGTGCCGGCGGACGGCAAACGCGACAGGACACCCAACTTGCGCAAGCTCGCCGCGCGCGGCGTGCAATTCACGCGGGCGATCAGCCAATCGCCCTGGACGATGCCGGCGTTCGCGTCGATCCTCACGGGCAAGTACCCACTGGAACACGGCGCAGTTTCCCTGAGCGGACGGCTGCGTAACCGCGAAGTGACCTTGCCCGAGATTTTGCGCGAGGCGGGTTACCGGACCGGATCGTTCGTCAGCAACGACTACACCGACCATAAGCACGGATTCCTGCAGGGCAACGAAGTGTTCAAGGAGGACTTCAAGTTGCCGACGAGCGAGATCAGCTCGCAGGGCATCACGAACGAAGCGATCGTTTTCCTCGAGAGTCACGTCGGCGATCCTTTCTTCATGTTCGCGCACTACATGGATCCGCACTACGAGTACCGCGATCACAAGGGCTGGAACTGGGCCGACGGTTATTCGGGCTGGTGGAAGGAACAGCTCGACATCGAAAACCTCGTGCGCAACCGCAATCTCATCGGACCGGCGGACCTGGCTTGGCTGCGCGATCTTTACGACGAGGAAATTGCCTACACCG
>JANMRV010000452.1:0-2711 GCA_031388685.1 Planctomycetota bacterium | reverse complement strand
CGGCAAGGGCAAGGCCGAGCAAAACGACTGATCGGCCTCTGACGCGCGAGCGTCCGCGTGCAGCAATTCGATCCCGACTTGCGCGCCCTCCAGGAGGTGCGAGATTTTGTAGAGCGCGCCGTGCGTGCTCACGAAGTCGTGCACACCTGGTCCCAGGTGCAGATCGACAAACTCTGCTCCGCCATGGCGGACGCGGGGGAAGCCGCCGCACATGATCTGGCGCGCATTGCCGTCGACGAGACCGGCATCGGCCGCGTGCACTACAAAGTGCTCAAGAATCTGCTCGGATCGCGCGGGATCTGGAACTCGATCAAGGGCGAGCGCTCGGTGGGGATCCTCTCGCGCGACGAGCGCACGGGCATCGTCGAGATCGCGACTCCGGTCGGCGTGATCGCGGGCATCATTCCGACGACGAACCCGACTTCGACCGCGCTTGGCAAGGCGATGATCGCGATCAAGGGCCGCAACGCGATCGTGATCTCGCCGCATCCGCGCTCGAAGCGCTGTATCGGCGAGACCGTCGAGGTCCTGCGCCGCGCGATCGAACGCGCGGGCGGTCCGCCCGATCTGGTGCTGAGCCTGACGAACCCGACGATCGAGTCCACGGGCGCGCTGATGAAGCACAAGGACGTCGCGATGATCCTCGCGACGGGCGGTTCGGGCCTCGTGAATGCGGCCTATTCCTCGGGAAAACCGGCCTACGGCGTCGGACCGGGCAACGTGCCCTGTTACATCGATCGCAGCGCGGATATCGCGCTCGCCGCGCGCTCGATCGTGACCAGCCAGAGCTTCGACAACGCGACCCTGTGCTGCTCCGAACAGGCGCTGGTCGTCGACAAGCCGATCGAAAAGGCACTGATCTTTGAGCTGAAGAAGCGCGGTGCACACGTCTGCAGCGAAGAAGAGACGGCCAAGCTCGCGAAGCTCTGCAATGTGCACGGGCACATGAACGCGGATGTCGTCGGGCTCGATCCCTGGCGCGTAGCCGAGTTGGCCGGCTTCCAGGTGGCGCGCGACACGAGTGTGCTGCTCGCCTATCAGGGCGGCGTCGGTCCGAAGTGGCCGCTGTCGATCGAGATTTTGTGTCCGCTGCTCTCCGTGCACGTGGTCGACGGCTGGCAAGCCGGCTGCGACGTCTCGATGGAACTTTTGCACTACGGCGGACTCGGTCACACCGCGGCGGTGCACGCGCGCGACGATGCGGTGCTCGAGGCCTGGTTCCTCGGCAAACCCGCCAGCCGCATCATCGTCAACGGCCCCTCGTCGATGGGCGCGGTCGGGTACAGCACGTGGTTGATGCCTTCGATGAGCCTGGGCTGCGGACCGCAGGCCGGGAACATCACTTCCGACAACATCACCTACAAGCATCTGATCAACATCAAGCGCGCCGCCTTCACGCGCCGCGATTGGCCAGAGCTCGAAGCCAAGGATCACGCCTGGGCAGCGCGTTTCACGCGCGAGTCGGCTCCGCGCGGGTCGGGACTTTCAGGTGATCCGGCGCTGGCGCTGACTTCGCCGCTCGCCAGCACGAGTGCCCTGGGCGCCGGTGCCGCGAGCAACTGGCAAGGCAATGCTGCGCTCACCGCGAAGGACGGCACGCCGGCCAGCCCCTCGGCGGGCAAGGGCTTCGTGCCGATGTCCTTCGTCACACCCGCAAAGGGCACGCTGCCGCCCGCGAAAGTCCAAGCCGCGGAAAAATCGCCCGCGGGAACGACGAGCGCGACGCTGACCGCGCCGCCGATGCCGCCCGCGACCGTCAAGGCGAGCGCCATCCCGCGGCCGCCCGCGCCGAGCTCCGGCGGCAACGTCGGAGCGCGCCTCTCCACCGCGGAAATCCAGAACATCATGGCCCACGCCGGTGCGGGTTGTCCGCTCGGACCGTGCAAGGGCTGTGAACACCACGAACCGTCGAGCGGAGCGTGCCACGCCTGAATCTTTTCCCCGCGCGGCATTTCCGCGCGGGCCCTAGCCACAAGAAGAAACTCCCATGGATACCCAGATTGCCCTCGGCCTGATCGAGACCAAAGGTCTGATCGGCGCTGTCGAAGCCGCCGATGCGATGTGCAAGGCCGCGAAAGTCACGCTGCTCGGCCGCGAACAATGCGGCGGCGGTCTCGTCACCGTCATGGTGCGCGGCGAAGTCGGCGCGGTGAAAGCCGCCGTCGAAGCCGGAGCCGCGGGCGCCAAGCGCGTCGGCGAACTCGTCAGCGTGCACGTGATCCCGCGTCCCGCGGTCGACATCGAGCACTACCTGCCGAAAGTTCCGGAAGCCAAGTGAGTCGCGTCTAAGCCTCGATGTCGCTGCGTTCTTCAACTCCGATCGACCTGCGCGGCGCGCTGGTCATCGACAGCCAGCAACCGCAATTCGCCGCGACCGTCGCGGCGAACTCGGACGGCTACTTCCCCGTCGCGGGGGAGAGCGCGTTCTGGCTCGAGGCGCGGCCGGGGATCGTGATCAACCGTCTGATGGACGTGGCGCTCAAGAGCTGTGACGTGCGGCCAGGCGCCTTGGTCACCGAGCGCAGCTACGGCACGCTCGAGGTGCACTCGCCCGACCAGGGCATGGTGCGTCAGGCGGGCGAGCTGATCCTGCGCTCGGCGGGCGTGTCGATGGACGACGCGCTCAGCCCGAACCTGATGACGAGCGAGGTGATCCGCAAGATCTCGGACCACCACGCGATGATGATCAACCGCACGCGGGCGGGCATGCT
>JANMRV010000441.1:0-1301 GCA_031388685.1 Planctomycetota bacterium | reverse complement strand
CGATATCGACCGGTTCAAGCTGGTCAACGATGAACATGGGCACGACGTCGGCGACATCGTGCTGAAAGCAGTGGCGCGTTCTCTGCAGGGCTGCATTCGAGCCACCGAACTGGTCTGTCGGCTCGGCGGCGAAGAATTCTTGGTCATCTGCCCGCGCGCCACGGCCGCCAAGGCCGCCATGATTGCCGAGCGCATGCGCCTGGCCAGTGAAGCGAACGTGATCGTGCACGGCGCATTCAAGCGCTGCGTCACCCTATCGCTGGGCGTCGCCGAGCTGGATCGCACGGTCCCGAACGTCGATCGCCTGATCAAGTCCGCCGACGAACGCACCTATCTGGCCAAGCAGGCCGGTCGCAATCGAGTCGTGTCGTCGGACCCCGGCGGCCCGAGCATCCAAGCGGCCTGACGGCTTGGTGGCCCGTTCCCGAACTGCGCGTCCACCCCACGTCGCTCAGGGCAGGACGGCGGCCACGCTTGTGGAATGAGCCCGGCACGCGCTGTATCCAAGCGCGCCCACTCCGGTAGTCTGTGCGCCCCGTGCCCACACCGCGCAGAGAACTCTCCGTAGCCCGCCTTGCCCCCTGGTTGCTCGCCCTGGCGCTCGTCGCCTGCGGCGGTGGCGATGATGACGAGCTCGACCTGGCGCGCCAGCGCATCGAGCGCGGCGATCTCGAGACAGCAACGAAGGTCCTCAGCGGCATCGAAGGCCCGCGAGCCGACGAATTGCGGGCCAGGATCGTCTCCACGACCGCACACCGCGCCGAACTCGAGCGCTCGCTGAAGACGATTCGGAAAGACGCTGCCGGGCACGAGGCTGGCTGGTCGCAGCAGGAGTTCGCCAGGCTGCTGGCGGACGAGCACGATCCGCAAAGCATCGAGCTCATCGCTCGCGCCCAGACCGAACTTGCCGCGGCCGTGCGCTCGGCGAGGCGCGCTGAAAAGCAGGCCCCTGCGGCGCCGGCTCGTGCCTCGGCCAGCCCGGCCCTGCTCGAGGCTCGCAGCGCACAGGGCCAGCGGCAATGGAAGACAGCCTTGGCCCAAGCGGCCAACGCCGTGCAGCAGGGCGCGGACATCGCGGAATCCGACTCGCTGCGCAGCACGGTGCTCGTCGAGGCGCTCGTCGAGGCCGAGGATTTGCTGGCCCGCGCCAACGAAGTCGAACGTTCCTTTGGCGCAACGGCTGCCGCGCAGCTGCTTGCGAGCGAGATCGACCGCTTTCCCGTCGGCGCGGATTTCGATGAGCTTCGCGGGCGGCTCGAACGCCTGGAAGATCGCGCTTTGCGCGCCGACGCGGCGAGCCG
>JANMRV010000429.1:0-2321 GCA_031388685.1 Planctomycetota bacterium | reverse complement strand
GTCATGGGTGCGTCGCTCGCGCTCGCCTCGGCGTCGGGCTGTCACTGGCAAGCCGAAGAGATCCTGCCCTTCCAGCGCCGGCCCGAGGGACGCGTGCCCGGAACGACGCGACGATTTGCGACAGCGCTGGAGTGCGCGGGCTTCGCGTCGTCGCTGCTCGTCACCAACTACGACGGCCGGCCGATCAAGATCGAGGGCAATCCGCTGCATCCGATCGACCGCGGCGCATGCTCGGCGCGGTCACAGGCTTCGGTGCTCGATCTGTACGATCCCGACCACAGCCGCGGACTGGTGCAGACCGATCGCAGCGTCGCCTATCCGCGCACTTGGAAGGAGTTCGATCCGTTCTTCGCGCGCATCCTGGCGGAACACCGCGCGAACGGCGGCGTCGGTCTGCGCGTGATCGCGGCGTCGAGTTCGTCGGCGACGCTCGCGGGATTACGCCAACGTTTTGCGACGAGCTTCCCCAAGGCCCGTTGGGTCCAGTGGGAGCCTGTATCGCGGACGCAAGAACTCGCTGGAGCGCGCCTCGCGTTCGGAAAGCCGCTGCGCACGATCCTGAAGATCGAAGCGGCGCGCACGCTGGTGACGCTCGATTGCGATCTGTTCGGCGAACATCCCGCGGCGCTCGGTAACGCGCGCGCGTTTGCGAGCCGCCGCGATCCGTCAGCTGCCAGTTTTCTGCGTCTTTGGGCCGTTGAAAGCTCACTGACCACGGTCGGCGCGGTCGCGGATGAGCGCCTGGCGCTGCGCGCGGAGCAGATCCTGCCGTTCGTGCTGACGCTTGAACAACGGGTGCACGCGCAACTTGCCGGCCCGCTCGATGCGGCGGTGAAACCTGCTGAGCCGGCGCCGAGCGGCGGGTTCCTCGCAGCGGCCGAGGTGGAGCAATTCCTCGAGCTGCTAGCCAATGAGCTCGTCGAACGCCGCGGTGAAGCGCTGCTGGCCGTCGGCCGCCGTCAACCCGCGGTCGTGCACGCGCTGGTGCATCGATTGAATGCTGCGCTGATCAACACCGGCCGCACGCTGGACTACGTCGACGAGCCCGAAGCGACAGAAGCTGATCCGGTCGCGGAACTGTCCGCACTTGCGCGCGAGATGGAGACCGGCAGCGTGCAGTGCCTGGTGAGCCTCGGCGTCAATCCGGTCTACGACGCGCCGGTGGATATCGATTTCGCCCGCGCGCTGCGCAAGGTCGCACTGAGCGTCCATCTCGGCGAATACCGCGACGAAACCGGGCGCGCCTGCGCCTGGCACCTGCCGCGCGCGCATCCGCTCGAGTCCTGGGGCGACGCGCTTTCCTGGGACGGCACGCGTTGCACGATGCAGCCGTTGATCGATCCGATTTTCGAGCGGCGCACGACCATCGAACTCGCGGCGTTGCTCGTCGGTGAAACCGCGCCCGCCCGAGATCTCGTGCGCGCGGCGGCCGCGCCGGGCGCGAGCGACGAGCAATGGCGACAAGCGCTGCACGACGGATTCGTGGCGAACTCCGCGCCGGCTGCGATCGCGCCTGCTTTGCAGCGTTTCGACGTGCCTGCACCCGCGGCGCGCGCACTCGAGGCTGAGCCGGCCAACGGAAAGCTCGAACTGGTGCTTGCCCCCGATCCGAAATTATTCGACGGCCGCTCGGCCAACAATTCTTGGCTGCAGGAAACGCCGGATTCGCTGACGAAGATGACTTGGGGCAACGCTGCGCTCTTCGCGCCGTCGACCGCGAGGCGACTGGGCATCGAAGACGCGACGCTGGTCAAGTTGCGCGTCGGCAAGCGCGAACTCGAGTGCGCGGCGTGCGTGGTTCCGGGACAAGCCGCGGGCTCGGTGACTCTGCACCTCGGCCACGGCCGCAGCGCCGCGGGTGTGGTCGGCGGGCTCGAGGACGAGAATGTCGCGAGCATCGGCTTCAACGCCTATGGACTGCGCAGCTCGGAAGCGCTCGAGATCGTCGCCGACCTGAGCGTCGAGCCGACCGGTCGCGACTATCCGCTCGCGCGCACGACGGACCCCGAGGTCCACGACGAGATCGGGCAACAGGGCCGCGACGATCGCCTGCACGAATTGCTACGGGAAACCACGCTCGCGCGGCTCGTTGCGAATCCCAGCGGCGAGATGCAGCACGCGGGCCATCACCCCGCGCTCGAATCGCTGTGGGAACACAGCGCGCCCGACGCCGTGCGCTGGGGCATGGCGATCGACTTGAACACCTGCATCGGCTGCAATGCGTGTTCGGTCGCTTGTCAGGCGGAGAACAACGTGCCCGTGGTTGGCCGCGAGCAGGTCATGCGCGGCCGCGAGATGCACTGGATCCGCATCGATCGCTA
>JANMRV010000423.1:0-15621 GCA_031388685.1 Planctomycetota bacterium | reverse complement strand
CAACACCGCCACCGTGGCCGCTGAGGTGTGGATACGCCCCTGCGCCTCGGTCGCCGGCACGCGTTGCACGCGGTGGCCGCCGCTCTCGAAGCGCAGCTTCGACCAGACGCGGTCGCCCTCCACTCCGAAGATGACTTCCTTGAAACCGCCGACTTCCGAGGGCGTGGCTTCGAAGACCTCGATGCGCCAACCCTTGGCGTCCGCGTAGCGCTGGTAGAGCTTGAACAGGTCGCCGACGAAAAGGCTGGCCTCGTCGCCGCCGGTGCCGGCGCGCACTTCGATGATCACCTTGCGCTTGAAGTCTTCGGGCTCCGCGATCAGCGCGTCCTTGACTTCGACGTCGAAGCGCTTTTCTTCTTCTTCGAGCGCCTTCAATTCATCGAAGGCCAGTTCGCGCATTTGCGAATCCGTGTCGACGAGCAGCTTTTGCGCGTCGGCGCGGCGCGCGAGCAGCACGTCGAGTTTCTCAGAGAGTAGGGCCGTGGCTTCCAGGCTGCCGCGCTGGCGCAACAGCCCAGGCATGCGCTTGGAGTCGGCGGAGGCCTCGGGCGTCGAGAGATACTCGGTCAGCTCGCGGAAGCGCGCTGCCTGCTCCCGCAATTTCGCGACCAGCGGCGCGGCGAATTCCATGGTGGGCGGCGTGGCCCGCCGCAGGGAAGACTAGGCCTTGGCGGCCTTGGCGCCGAACTTCCGATTGAAGGCGTCGACGCGCCCCGCGGTGTCGACGAACTTCTGCTTGCCCGAGTAGAACGGGTGGCAGGTCGAGCAGATTTCGACGCGCAGTTCCTTGACTGTCGCGCGCGTCACCCAAGCGGCGCCGCAACCGCAGTGGACCTTGCACTCCTGATACTTGGGATGGATTTTTTCTTTCATGGTCGATGCCTCCGTCTTGGTGGAGGGGCGAAGAGGATAATGGGGTGAGCTGCTTTTTTCAAGCAACGGGCGGTCGTTGCCCGGCTGGAAGCGTCTAGAACTCCGCCAACAGCCTTTGAACGAGCGCCACGGGCAGGCCGACCACGTTGTCGAGACCGCCCTCCTCCAGACGCACGACGAAGCGATCGGCCGTCTCCTGGATCGCATAACCGCCGGCCTTGCCCTGCCACTCGCCGCTGGCCACGTAGTCGGCGCGCTCCGCGGGCGTGATTTCGCGCATGCTCACGAAGGTGCGCTCGATCCCCGTGCGCAGGGCGCCGTCGCCGGCGCGGACCACGGCGACTCCGGTGGCGACCAGGTGCCGCGAGCCCGAGAGCAGCGCCAGCATGCGCGCGGCATCGCGCTCGTCCTCGGGTTTGCCGAGCAAGACCCAGCCGCCAGCCTGCGGCACGGCGACGATCGTGTCCGCGCCGAGCACCAGCGCATCCGCCGCGAGCTCTGCGCCGCAGGCTCGGCTCGTGCGCCACGATTGCGCCGCCGCACGCGCCTTGCGCAGTGCGAGTTCGACCGCCGCGGCCTCAGGCTCGCAAAATTCCGCGAGGTTTTCGTCGACATCGGCCGGCGCGACCACGAACTCCAGGCCCGTGGCCGCCAGCAGTTCTCGCCGCCGCGGCGACGCGGATGCGAGCACCAGTGAGAGCACGTTTTTTGCCTCGGTCCGTGGAGTCGCGACTCAGCGCTTGCGCTTCGCCTTCGACGGTTTTTTCGCAGCCGCTTTCTTGGCCGCCGCTTTCGCGGCCGCGGCCTTGGCCGCGAGCAGTGCGTCCTTCTTGGCCTGGGCCTTCTGCGCCACAAGCTTGGCTGCCGTCTTGGCCTTCTCGATCTTCGCGAGTTTCGCCAGGCGCGCCTTCTCCTTGTCGGCCAAGTCCTTCAGGCGCTGCTTCTCCGCCGCGACCTTCTTCGCGGCGAGTTCCTTCTCGCGCGCTTCCTTGGCCTGCTGCTTTTGCTGGGCTTCGGCGAGGCGCGCGGCAAGTTTGCGCGCGACGTCCGCTTCGTGCTCGCGCTTCACGCGCAGGCGCTCGTCTTCGGCAGCCTTCTTGCGCGCGGAGATCGCCGCCAATCGCGCTTCTTCCTGGGCTTTGCGCGCGGCTTCCATGGCGGCCTTCTTCGCGGCCTTGGCGGATTCACGCGCCAGACGCTCTTCTTCCTTCTGGCGCAGAATGGCCTGACGGGCGGCTTCCTTCTGGCGCGCAAGCTCGAGCCGCTCCTGCTGGATCTTCCATTCCTTGTAGGCCTTTTTGCCGTACTTGCAGTCGTCGACGAGCACGCACGAGTGACAGGCCGGCTTGCGCGCGTCGCACCAGCGCGAAGCGATTTCGCCGAACTTGACCACGAAGCCTAGCCGGTCGTCTTCGGGCACGAGCGGCTCGATGGCCACGCGCGCTTTTTTCATCGAGCCGCCCTGGCGCGCCACGAGCCCGATGCGGTCGAGCACGCGCACCAAGGTCGGAGTCACCGGCAATTCCTCGCCGGACGCGATCCACATCAGGTAACTCGCCGTCGCCGTTCCGATGAACGGCAGGATCGAAATGAAACGCGCGCTGGCGACCGGATCGTCGCGCAAGAATTCGAGGTCGAGGCCGTGGCTGCGTTGGAAAACTTCCTGCAGGTACTCGCGCACATCGCGCGCGACGGGAATGACCTTGTCGCCAAGATGCGCGGGCTTCAGGAACGCCGAAATCTCTTGAGCCTGCGCGACGCGCAGCTCGTTCCAATCGACGTAGGCGTCGCGCAAAAGCTCGATCACCTTGACGCTCGGCGCGTGTTCGAGTTGGCGGCGCAGGATGGCGTACAACCCCTGATGCATCAGGTGGTAGCCCTGCAGCGGCTCGGGAATCGGATGGCGAAGCTGGATCTTCTCCATCAGCTTCACGGCGGAATCTGACTTTTTGCTCACGCGGAAATGGGGTGCGCTTCTGGCACGGCGAGGGTGGGCTGTCCTGAAAACAAGCGCAGCGGGCACGGGCCCGCCAAGCGCGTCGAACCAGCGGCATCAGGCCGCTGCAGCAAGGAGTCCCGTGGACTCACTTCTTCTTGTTCTTGGGATCGACCTTGACCTTGCGCGCGACTTTCGGGCGGGCAATCTTCGTCGCGGCCATGCGCGCGTTGCGGGCTGCGCGGCGCGCTTTGGTCTTGGTGGCCTGCTTGCGACCCGAACGATCGCGCGTCTCGCTGTTGGTCGAGACGCCGGCCGGACCGTAGACGCCGGCGCGTTTGAAGATCGAGCGCACGGTGTCGCTGGGCTGTGCACCCTGGGCCACCCAAACCTTGGCGCGCTCGACGTCGAACTTGACCTGCTGATCCAGCTTTTTCGAGATCGGGTCGTAGAGGCCGAGGTCCTCGACCGTGCGGCCGTCGCGCTTGAAGCGCGAATCCGAGACCGAGATCGAGTAGCAGGGCCGATTGGTGCGGCCGGTGCGCTTCATGCGGATGACGACGACCATGTGCGTACGCCCGCGACTGCAGGCGTGAAAATTCTGGGACCGGAAGGAATCAGGAACGCGGCGCGCAGTGCCACTCGGAGATCCGAAGGGACAGCTCCGCGCGCCTTGAGGGGGGAAGAGTCTACCGTCCCTTGCCCTTCTTTCGCTTCTGTTTCTCCTTGCGTTTCGAGCCCGACTTGCGCGTCGCCGAAGAACCCATGGGCCGCGGACCGCCAAACATGCCACCCGCGCCAGGCATTCCGCCGCCAAAGCCCGCGCCCGGCATGGCCGCCGTGGCGGGCCCGCCGCCTGAACCAGAACCACCGAAAAGGCCGCCGAGGCTGCCAAGTCCACCGAGCCCGCCCCCGAACAGGCCGCCGCCGCCGCTGCTGCCCGGGGCGAGCTCACCGGTCGGCGACATCTGCCGCAGTGTGTCGGCCTTCTGCTTGGAACCGAACTTGGCGCCGAGGCCGAGCTTGTTCATTTCCTTCATCATGCGCGACATCGCCTTGTGCGACTTGAGCAGGTCGCCCACGGCGTTGACCTCTTGTCCCGCGCCGCGCGCGATGCGCCGCCGCCGGGCAAGGTCGATGTTGTCGGGGTGCAGGCGCTCGCGCGGCGTCATCGAGGTGAACAGCGCTTCGAGGCGCTTCATGCGCTTGTCGTCGACGTCGAGATGCTCGGAGATTCCCGACATGCCCGGAATCATCCCGAGCACTTTTTTCATCGGCCCCAGTTTCTGGATCATGCGCAACTGCGCGAGCATGTCCTCGAGCGTGAAGCTCCCGAGGACCATCTTCTCGTAGGCCTGCTGTGCCTCGCTTTCGGAGATCTTCGACTGCGCGGTCTCGACCAGACCGACGACGTCGCCCATGCCGAGGATGCGACCGGCCATTCGCCGCGGAAAGAATCCGTCGAGGTCGTCGAGCTTTTCGCCGACGCCCACGAACAGGATCGGCCTGCCGACCACGGATTGGATCGAAAGTGCCGCGCCGCCGCGTGCGTCGCCGTCGAGCTTGGTCAGGATCAACCCCGACAGCGCCAGCTTTTCATGGAAGGCCTGGGCTGAGCGCACCGCGTCCTGGCCGGTCATCGCGTCGACGACCAGCAACTGTTGATGGGGCTTCGTGCGCGCCGCGATTTCGGCGACTTCCGCCATCATCTCGTCGTCGATGTGCAGCCGGCCGGCGGTGTCGAGCAGCACCAGGTCCAGACCGTTCTTGCGCGCGTACTCCACGCCGCGCGCGCACAACTCCGGCGCAGAAAGACCTGCTTCGTGGAAGACGGGCACGCCAATCTGCTTGCCCAGGATCTTCAGCTGCTCGACCGCGGCGGGCCGCTTGACGTCGGCCGCCACCATCAAGGGCCGACGCTTTTCCTTGGCCATCAAGTGCTTGGCGAGCTTGGCCACGGTCGTGGTCTTTCCCGCGCCCTGCAGCCCCGCCATCAAAATCACTGTCGGCCCGCTTTTCGCGAACTCCAGCCGCGCGTCTTCGGCGCCCAGCAGCCGCACGAGTTCCTCATGACAGGCATGAATGAACTGTTGCGAGGGTTCAACGCCCTTCAGTCGATCGACCCCCGTGACTTCCGTGCGCACGCGATCGACAAAGTCGCGCACCACTTTGAAGTGCACGTCGGCCTCGAGCAGTGCCGTCCTCACCTGCCCCAGCCCCTCCTCAATGCTCTCCGGCGTCAGCTCCTTCTTCGAGCCAAGAAACGAAAAGGTCGACGACAGCCGCTGTGTGAGGGATTCGAACATGATTCAGGATTCCGGGGCGACAGTTCTAAATCATCGCCGCTGAATTGTCCCCGCCCGCCGTCAGTTTCCAGCCCCTCTCCACGTCCCTCCCCAATGCGTCCCCAACCCGTTCCCCACCAACTCTCCGCTTAACCTCCGCACTGGCGTTTTTCGGGACACCGAAAAACGCCAGTGCGGAGGCCCGGCGCGAAGCGCGGAACGGGCGAACGAAGCGGACCTTCGCCCACCCGCTGCCCCGCACCGTACAGCCGGCGGCGCCCTACTCCTTCAGCGCTTCCTCCCGATCATTCACCCGCTCCACCTGCGCCCCGAGCGCGCACAGCCGCTCGTCAATCCGCTCATACCCTCTATCAATGTGATACACGCGGTGCACTTCCGTGGTCCCCTTCGCCACCAACCCCGCCATGACCAAGGCCGCCGACGCGCGCAGATCCGACGCCGTCACCTGCGCCCCCGACAACGCATCCACTCCCTGCACGACCGCCGTCGTCGACTGCCGTCGAATGTTCGCACCCAACCGCAGCAACTCCGCCAGGTGCATGTACCGATCCGGATAAATATTTTCCGTGATCACGCTCACGCCCGTAGCTGTCGTCATCAACGCCATCCACTGCGCCTGCAGATCCGTCGGGAATCCCGGATAGGGCAAGGTCGTCACATCCGTCGGCTTCGCGCGCCGCTCTGGATCGCGCACATCCCTGGCCATGCTCGCGATCCAGTCCGGCCCCACCTGAAACGGCACACCTGCTGCAGCCAAACGATCGAGCAACACCGTCAAATGATCCGGCCTGCAATTCTCGACGCGCACGGCACCTCCCGTGATCGCCCCCGCGAGCAAATAAGTCCCAGCCTCGATCCGATCCGGAATCACCGGCCAGACCGCACCGCCGAGCGCCTCAACGCCCTCGATCTCCAGTCGCGGCGATCCCTGCCCGCTCACCTTCGCCCCCATCTTCTTCAAACAATCCGCGAGATCCGTGACCTCAGGTTCGCAAGCCGCCCCGTGAATCACCGTGCGCCCTTTCGCAAAACACGCCGCCATCATGACGTTCGCCGTCCCGAGCACGGACGACCCAAAGGACGATCCCAAATACATCTCCGCGCCGCGCAAGCCGCCAGGAGGCGCTTCGCACACGATGTAACCGTGCTCGACCTTGACGCGCGCGCCGAGCGCTTGCATCCCTTTCAGGTGCACATCGATAGGACGCACGCCGATCACGCAACCGCCAGGCTGGCTGACCACCGCGCGGCCGGTGCGACCTAGCAGCGGCCCGAGCACCGCGATCGATCCGCGCATGCGGCGCACGTTTTCCCAACCGGCCTTGTCGGCGGGCACGTCCGCGGAGCGCACGGTCACAGCGCCGCTCTCGTCGCGCTCCGCGCTCGAACCGAGCTCGCGCAAGAGGTCGAGCATCGTCCCCACATCCGACAGTTTTGGCGCGTTTGGAATCACCAGCGGCGCCTCCGTCATCAAGGAAGCCGCAAGAATCGGCAACACCGCGTTTTTGCTGCCGGCTGTCCGTACTCGGCCGCGCAACGCACGACCGCCCTCGATTACCAACTTGTCCATTCTTCCCCCAAGGCCCGTTTTTCGAAGCCCGGCGAGCCCCGCGCGCGCCGTGCGTGTGTTTCACCACACGCGAGGTCTGGATTCCATGGGTCCGTCGCTTTCCTGGCAGCCAAACCTGGCAGCGCGAAGTCGAGTCCCCGGGCCGGCCGCCATGCTTCGGAGCGCACCCGGTTTGACCGCTCGCGCGCGGGCGCCTATCATCCCGCGCTTTCCCAGCCCCCGTGAGCGGGTGCCGGTTCGCGCGAAGCCGCAGCATCGCTCCACAGGCACGGCGCCCCTTTGAGGCGCGGATAGAGGCCATGACGAATCCGACCACGACTGAATCGGCCCCGACCAGCCAGGCCGTCCAAGAACCCACGTTCGACATCACCACGGCCCAGATCGCGAGCTTCGGGGCGCTGCAACAGGCGCGAGCTCAGGTCTTCTCCACGCGCAAGAGCAAGGACGCCTTCGCGCGCGAAGTCGCCGCCATGTCCTCGGGCGGCGAAGAAGGTCGGCGCAAGGGCCTGGGCCTGTGGATGGTCGGCGACTACGCCGCCGCCGCCGAACAACTGCAGCCGTACGCGAGCGACGACGTCGCTTCGTTCACGCGCGCCAACGCGCTGATCAGCGCCGGGCAGCCGAAGGATGCGCTGCCGATTTTCAAGCGCCTGTCCGAGGCCTACCCGAACGAACCGCGCCCGCGCGGTGCGATGCTCGAGGCGCGCCTCGAAGCGGACCTGATCTCCGGCAGCCCGGAAAACGCATTCGCGCAACTCAAGCGCGGCCTCACCGAAGCGCCGGCCAATTTTGGCGCGAGCTGCGAGGGTGAGTACCTCAACGG
Source organism: Planctomycetota bacterium (assembly GCA_031388685.1). Lineage (GTDB taxonomy): Bacteria > Planctomycetota > UBA1135 > UBA1135 > JADJQU01. Next base: position 8,113 of record JANMRV010000423.1, on the reverse strand, counting down.
CCGCGTGGCCGAATCCGAGCGCAAGTACGGCGTGGCCCTCGACCACTACGAGTCCGCCTACGAAGCCGATCCGACCCACCGCGGCCTCTTGTTCCGCGCGGCGCACCTTTTCGAGCGCTGCGGCGAGGACGTGACGGCCCTGCGCTTCTATCAGTCCCTGGCGCAGATGCTGCCGATCGACCGCAACGTGCTCTTCAATCTCGGCATGCTCTACGAAGACCTCGGACGCGACCGGCAAGCCGCGGCTTGTTACGACGTGCTCGTGCGCAACGATCCGACCGATCGGCGCGCGCGGCTGTACTTCAAGGACGCGCGCTCGGCTTTGAGCATGTACTACGACGAGGATCTCGAGCGCAAGGAAGACCGCCTCAACCAGATCCTGCGCACGCCGATCTCGGACTTCGAATTGTCCGTGCGCGCGCGCAATTGCCTCAACAAGATGAACATCATCACGTTGGGCGACCTGGTCCGTCAGACCGAGGCCGAACTGCTCGCCTACAAGAATTTCGGCGAGACCTCGCTCAACGAGATCAAGGAAATCCTGGGCTCCAAGAACCTGCGCCTGGGCATGGCCCACGAAGAAGCAGTCGCCTCGATCGAAGCCGCGACGCGTCCGCGCGTGTCGGGCGAAAATTCCGAACTGCTCAACCGGCCGATCGGCGACCTCGACCTCTCGATCCGCGCGCGGCGCACGGTCGAGTCGCTGGGCTGCCTGACCGTCGGCGACACGGTCCAGCACTCCGAGGAAGAACTGCTCGGCATGCCGAACTTCGGTGTGACCTCGCTGACGGAGCTGAAGCGCAAGCTATCCGAGATGGGCCTGAAGCTCGCGGACGGACCTGAACCCAAGCTGTGATGCGTCAGGAGCGCTCGGCCGCGGGCTGAGCGATCCCGCGCGATGTACGACTATCTCGAAGGCAAGCTCGCTTCACGGGGACCGGCGCGGCTGGTCCTCGACGTGCATGGCATCGGCTACGAACTCAGCGTGCCGCTGACTTCGAGTTTTTCAGAGCGCGAGTCACTGCGCGTTTTCGTGCACCAGGTCGTGCGCGAGGATGAACATCGCCTGTATGGTTTCCCGGACGCCGGCACGCGCGACCTGTTTCGGTTATTGCTCACGGTGCGCGGCATCGGCCCTGCGGCGGCACTGGGCTTGCTGTCGGGCCTGCCCGCGGCGGAACTGGTCGCCGCGATTCGGGGCAGCGATATGCGCAAGCTCACTTCGGTCAAGGGCATCGGCAAGAAGACCGCCGAGCAGCTCTTGCTCGACCTGCGCGAGAAGATCCTGAGCTTTTCAGCGGCAAGCCAGGGCGGAAGCGTGGCCCGCACACTCAGCGATCAGGGAACCGAGGACGCCGTCGCCGCCCTGCTCGGCATCGGTTTCAGCGAGAAGGAAGCGCGCAAGGCGGTCGAACGGGCCGTGGCGGAAGTCGGCGGCGCCGACGTCGAACTCCTGGTGCGCACCGCGCTGGCCCGCTGACGTTTCAGTGCTCGCGGAGACCTTCGCGATCGGCAACGATCAACGCCAGGCGCCGCAGACTCTCGGGCGGCAAGCGGTGCAACTGGTGCGCCAGCACGTGACCTGAGTCGAGCTCCGGCCAGTCCTTGGGACGGCGTTCGAACTCGCGGTCGAGCGTTTCCACCAAGTCGATCAGCAGCCGCCGATAGGCCGCCGCGTGCGGAGTCACGCCAAGTGTCTCGCTCTCGCCCGCGCTGAGCACGTCAACCCAGGCCAAGCGCGGATCGGGCACCTCGCACAGCGCGGTCAGTTGCGCGCGATATTCCAGGCGCTCCGCAATGCCCTTGGGGCCGACTCCGGCTCGGACGAGGAACGCCGCAATGCGCAGCGGATGCTCGCTGACCGGTAGCAGGCGTCCGCGATCGCAAAGGTGCCCCTCCTCGTGGACCGCGGTCAACTGCACGAGTTCGTCGAGCGTGACCCCAGAACCGTTCCCGCCGCCCAAATCGCGTTCGGCCAGCACGGCCAGGCGCATGCGATCGGACTCGCCGAGCAACGCCTGCACGCTGCGCCGCTCGAGCCGCGCGAGATCGCGCCGGTTGGCCGGCGCCGAGATTGCCAGTCCGCGCGTCGCGAGCGCCGCAGCCCTGCGCTCGCGCTGCGCCGCGCCGCCGAATTCGCGCTGCAATCGCGCCCAGATGTCGCGCTCGCGCCGCACCGCGTCGATGTCGACCCAATAGCCCTCGTGCAGTGCCGCGCCCGAGATCGTGGCGCCTTCGCGGCCGGCCCGCGGCTGCACGTCGGAGCCCTCGCACCAGGCGATCGTTCCGGTCCACGGCACCCCCAGGTGTTTCCCAGAGCGCGTCTCGACCAGAGTGCGCTGCAGGACGGTCGCGTCGGGGCCGCCGCCGCCGAGCACTTCGCCAAGCAGCGCGAAGCGCCCGATCTGTGCAAACGCGTCGGCGAATCCTGGCACCACGTCTCCGTTCTTGCCGAGTCCGAGGCGCTCGTCCTCCTTGGAAAACGTGGGGCCGGGGTGGACGAGTTGCCCCAACCAGCCATACCCGTAGCGCGGACTCGAGCGGAACTCGCGCAGGCTGACGTCCGGCTGCCAGGCCTCGCCCCACATGACGCGCGCGCCGGCGAAGAGCGGCGACAACGCGTCCAGCAATCCATCGACATGAGCGCCCTGGCGTTCGGACGGATCGCCGCGTTCGAGCGGGCGAAAGCGCGCGGCCTCCTCGCTGCCCTGACTCGCGAACGAATTCCGGTCTGAGGTGACCAGCAGGCGCCGGATCGACGAAAGCAATTGTTGCCCAGCCGCTGCGCGGTCTTCGAGCGCCAAGGCCAGATCGAGATCGTGGGCGGCCAGGGCGCCGGCCACGGCGCGCGCCTCGCGAAACCAGCCCGCGCTGATCAATCGATCGCCGAATGCCGCCAGCGTCTGGGCCGCGGAACGGTGCTCGACATCGTCGCTCGTCGACACGGGTCGGGGAGCCGCGGCGCCGAGCGTGCGAGCAGCCAGGACAAGCTCGAGCAGCTTGGGCTCGCGCGGAAGACGCCGTTCATCGAGCACCAGGGCGGGCAGGTCGGCGAGCCATTCTTCGACGCCCAGTTCGAATTGACCGGCCGCGAAGCGCGCCGCGCGCAGCAGCGGGCCGGAGGCGAGCCGTCCACCGCGGTTGCTGGACGCGCGCGCGAGGAGGCCCAACGCCAACGGCGTCGGGCGCTCATCGAGCATGAGCTCAGCGCGCAGGCGATCGCGGGCAGGCGACGAACGCGCGGCCAGGGCCAACTGCAGATCGAGCGAGCCCGAGCTGTCGGCGATGCGCAAGAAACGCAAACGCGCGACCAGCGCCTCGACTTCGAAGTCGGTCAGCTCTTCTTCGCGCAAGAGTCGCATTGCGCGTTGCTCGCCGCGCCGGCCCTCGGGCCGAAAGAACATCGAGAGCTCGATCTGTGCCGCCTGCACGGCGAGTTCAAGTCGATCCACAGGCGCAATCTCGGGCGAATCCAGGAGTGGCAGCAGCCGGGCCAGCGCTTCACGCGGCCGTCCGCGCGCGAAATCGATGCGCGCAAGTCCGCCCTGAAAATAACTGATCTCGAAGGCGTCGCGCGCCAGGCTGAGCGCACGCTCGCCACAACTCACCGCCCTTTGCGCATCGCCTTCATTGGCGGCGGCCCAGGCCAGGCCATGCCAGGCCCAGGCCAATTTCGGATCGAGCTTGGCGGCACGCTCGAAGCGCCAACCTCCGCTGCGACCCTCCAGGCGACCGGCGAGATAACACTCGCCCGCATCGTCGGGACGCAGCGCGAGTTGCGCGCGGTGCTCCGCGAGCGCTTCGACACCGAGCAGGTCGGCGCGCGCGAGTTCGTCGAGAAAACGCCGCGGGGCGATCCAGTCGGGCGCCAGCGTTGCCGCGCGCCGCGCGCTGTCACGCGCTTCCGCCAGCGCCAGGTTCCCGCCGCGTCGCCAACGTTCGCGGGCACGTTCGTAGGCGGCCGAGGCCTCAGCGCCGACGCGATTCTGCGGCACGAATGCGCCGGGTGCGTGACATCCGGCGAACAGCAACAGCAAGAGGCCCGCGCCGCGCGCGGCGATCGCGGCCAGCGCAGCGCCGGGTGCGCGAAAGCGTGTCCGGCATGGGGCACAGGCCCGCCCGGCGCGAAGCAACGAGCGATCGGTCGCGAGTGCCGTCGGAAAAGTGCCCACAGCGCCGGCACTGGAGCCCCCACAGGAGGGCTCGCGCGGGCATGTCGGTCGAAGACAAGGCGTCTGGGGTTTGAGTTTCGCCAAAGGGACTCCCCTTCTAAACACTCGGCGAGCGACTTGAAAGGACCTGGCTTGCAGCCCCCGACTCAGCTGGCGAGACTCCATAGGTGCGAAACCTGACGACGACCGACTTGCGTGCCTGGCTGGTGTGGCTCTGCGCCCTGGCCGTTTTCCCGCTCAACACGGAGCACGCGATCGCAGCTCAGGCCGGACAGCGCCCTCAGGACAAGGCCGGCGCGCTCACGCTGCAGTTGTTCGCCGGAAACCTGAAGGATGCCCGGGCGCGCGCCGCCGAACGCAACGTGCCGATCGTCGCGATCGCGCTGCTCGAAGACGAAGCGGACAACGTCTCGGCGCGGGACGAATTGCTGGCGTCCGAGGAGCTTGCTGCGCTCAGCGTCCAATGCGTGCTGTTCTTCTCCAACAACGGCCAGCACAAGCCGCGCGAGATCGTCGAAGTGGTCGAGCAGAAGAAGCGCACGCGCTCGGTCTGCTCGGCGTTCGGTACCGCGAATTGCCGCGAGCACCAGCAACATTGGGACGAGATCTACAACAAGTTCAATCAGGACGGCGAGCTGCGCTGTCCGCAGGTGCTCGTGCTCACGCCCGAAGCCAAGCTCGAAGATCGCGTGAGCCCGGGCATGAAACCGGCGGTATCCGCGATTGCCGAGCTCGTCTTGCGCACACAAGCGAAGCTGGGCCGCGGTCTCGACGAGGCGGCGCTCGCCTCCATCAAGGAAGCGAACGGTCGCGCGGCGCGCGCCGAATCCGCGGGAAAATGGGGCAGTGCCTGGCGCGCCTTCGCCGAAGTGCTCGCGATCGCGCCCGACGGTTCGCGCGCCGTGGCGGCGAAGCTCGGCCAAGCGCGCGCCGAAGCCGCTTTTGCGAAACAGCGCGACGAAGCCAGCGCGAAACTCGGCCTCGGCAACGGACTCGATGGCTATCTCGCGCTCGAGGAACTGGCGCGCGACTGGAACGGCACTGAGCAGGCAGCTCTACTTTCGCGCATCCTGAAGCGCGCGGAGAAGGAACCTGCGTTGAAAGAAGCGCTGGCGAAAAAACGCCGCGAGGACGAAGCCCAGGCGCTCTGGAACGAAGCCGAACAGGCGACGATCGCGAAACAACCGAAAGAAGCCGAGCGCAAGTTGCGGATGCTCCTGCGCAAATACGCCGACACCGCGGCCTATGCACGCGCCGCAAAAGCACATCCTGAGTGGGTTCCAAAGAAGCCGACTGAAAAATGATGCCCGACGAGCTGGGTTACTGAGACCTGGCAGCGGCTATGCACCTGCGCGCGGCGATCCTGCGCGGTCCTACGCAACTTTCAGGGCCTGCGTCCCAACCTGGGCACCAAGCTCAAAGCCAGTGCTCGAAGCGACTTAGGGCGGCTACGCACTTGAACCCAGAGAAGTCGCCCCCGCGTCGGCGAGGCGGGACGGACCTGCATGCGCCACCGGCCTTAGTCGGTGTGCAAGGAGATCCAGATGGTCCAGCAAGTGTCCCAAGGATTCTGTCGCTCGCTCGAGTGGATGTTCGTTGCCATGGTCTACGGCTGCACCCTTTGGGTCGGCTTCCTGGTGCTCGGCATCGGGCGCGTCGCGGGCTAGTCGCAGCAGCCATCGAGCTTCTCTGCGCGTCTCTGCGGTTGTTCGCTTGGTTGAGGAACAACGCAGAGAACGGCAGAGGAACTAGGCGCGCGAGACCATCGCTTCGAGCACCGAGTCGTCGCCGCACTCGCGGTCCAGGCGCTCGGAAAAGCGCAAGCGCGACATGCGATTCGCCATGGATTCGCCGCGGCCGCCATTCACGTTGCCGGTGATCACGCGCACCTGATCGATACCTCCTGCGGCGAAGCAGTGTTCCAGAAGCTCCGGCCCCGATTCGAGCAGTGCTCGGCGCACGCCGCGGTCCCAGAGCCACTGCGCAACATCGAACAGCCGCAAATGATCGAGGTCGAACGCGTGCAGTCCGTGGATCCTTGCGCCGGCGTCTTCCAAGGCGCGGTGGCGCACGGCATTGGCGCCGGCGCTGCACAGGATGTGCACCGGCCCTGCTCCTTCAGCCGGACCGCAGGCTTCGAACAAGCGCGCATCGGCCGGCGTGCGCAGGTGTGAATCGAGCACCACGCGCAGCGGCGCGCGCGAGGGATCGCCGGGCGAACGCACGCTCAAGCGCGGATTGTCGGCGAGCACCGTGCCGATACCGGTGACGATCGCTTCGACACTGCTTCGCAGCAGTTGCACTTCGTCGCGCGCCGGCTGCGCACTGATCCAACGCCCGCCGCCGAAGTTTTCCGGCGGCGAAAGCTGGCCCGAGCGCGTCTGCGCCCACTTGGCGATGATCCACGGACGCGGGCGCGACAGACGCTCCGGCGTCAGCCATTCCAAGAAATAGGGCGCGACTTCCGCGAGCGGCGTGGCGTCCTCGAGGTACTCGACTTCGAGGCCCGCGGCGCGCAAGAGTTCCAAGCCTCGTCCGCGATGGCGCGGATCGGGATCAAGCGCGCCGACCACGACGCGCTTGATACCGCTCGCCAGGATCGCCTCGCTGCAGGGCGGCGTCTTGCCGGTGGTCGAACAGGGTTCGAGGGTCACGAGCAACGTGTCCCACTCCGAACTCGACACTCCGCTCGCCCGCGCCAGAGTCAGGGCGTCGATCTCGGCGTGCTCGCGTCCGTAGACCCTGTGGTAACCGCGTGCGATCACCGCGCCGCCGGCCACGACCGCTGCTCCCACGCAGGGGTTCGGCGCGACGTCGAAGCGGAAGGCGCGCGCGGCGGAAGCCAACTCGGCCAGAATCTGGCGCAGTGCGGCTTCGCCCAGGAGTGAGGATGCGGGTGTCATGGTCGATTGGGGCCCCTTCTTAGTCGGCTGCATCGCCCGGCGCAATGCAATCTCCTTCGCCGATCCAACCTGACGTGTGCGGGAGCCACAACAAACTGCTTCCCAGCCGCGCACTCGAACAACAAACTCCTTGGCCTCGGAAGCGAGCCGGCCCCTGAACGGGGCGCACGCTTCCGCCCGCCCCGCCACCTGCCCCACCCACCACCTGACGCTCTCTCCTCCCATGGCCAAGACACCCATCCGCGTTGCCGTCACCGGCGCCGCGGGACAGATCGGTTACGCACTCCTGCCGCGCATCGCCTCGGGCGAACTGTTCGGCGCTGACCAGCCCGTGATCCTGCAGCTGATCGAGATTCCGGCCGAGAAACCGATGGCCGCGCTCAAGGGCGTGGCGATGGAACTCGAAGACTGCGCCTTCCCCACGCTGGCGGGCCTGGTGTTGACCAGCGACGTCAAAGTCGGCTTCAAGGATGTGAACTGGGCGCTGCTCGTCGGCTCGAAGCCGCGCGGTCCCGGCATGGAGCGCAACGACCTGATCAAGGAGAACGGTCCGATCTTCACCGGCCAGGGCCGCGCGATCGCCGAAGGCGCCGCGAGCGACGTGCGCGTGTGCGTGGTCGGGAATCCGTGCAACACGAACGCCTTGATCGCGATGCACTCGGCCAAGGGCGTGCCGAAGGAACGCTTCACCGCGATGACGCGCCTCGACCAGAACCGCGCGCAGTCGCAACTAGCCAACAAGGCGGGCGTGCACACCAGCGCGGTGACGCAGACGTTGATCTGGGGAAATCACAGCGCGACGCAGGTGCCGGATTTCTATCACACGAAGATCAACGGCCGCGCGGCGAATGAAGTCATCAAGGACGAAGCCTGGCTCAAGGGCGAGTTCACGAAGAGTGTGCAACAGCGCGGCGCCGCGATCATCGCCGCGCGCGGAAGTTCGTCGGCCGCTTCGGCGGCGAGCGCGCTGATCGATCACGTGCGCGGATTGTCGCGCGCGACGCCTGCGGGAACCTGGGACTCGGTCTGCGTGGTCAG